>JABDJV010000230.1 GCA_013003295.1 Pyrinomonadaceae bacterium
ACGCTCAACTTAGCCTATTTTGCAGTGCAAAAACACAGAAACCCGGTCTGAATTCTCAGCCCGGGCTCGGTAGTTGTGATGATTTCTTTTATCCTATTTGGCCGGTAAGCGAATTTCGCGTCCTTTATTTAAACGCGAGGTCACGAGCAAGCCGTTAAACTTGGCAACTTCAACCGGCGATGCTTTATATCTTTTCGCCAATTGCTCAACCGTTTCGCCGCTTTTTGCCAAAACCACCTGAATCCGCTTTCCGGTTGGAGTAAACTTCGGACGCGAATAGTTGGTCCGCTTTACGCCATTGCCTTTTATCGGAACGATCACACGGCCCGTTGGTGCTTTCATGCCCGGATTTGCCCTTCGGAGATCGGCGACACTTACACCCGTACGCCTGGAAATGTTGGTCCAGGTTTCACCCTTCGAAGAAGATGCCAAACGCGCCGTATTGGTTCTTGGTGTCGGAACCTTTCTAAAGAGAGAAACAACATTGTTTGCCTTTCCACGCGGAATGCGCACTATGTATGGTTCCGGAGGCGAAACGTTTGACCGAAGCTCAGGATTCAAATATCTCAAATACTGAACGCTGGTGTCAGACGCCTGCGCGATCAGACTCAATCTCGTCGACGATGGAACCCGAATGCGGTCATAATTCAAAGGCCTGGCCGGGCGAATGTGTCCAAATCCGTATTTGTGCGGATTGTTTGCGATAATTATTGTAGCTAAGATATTTGGCACGTAGTTTCGGGTCTCTCTCGGCAAATATGGATATGCTGCCCAAAAGTTTCTGCGCCCCGAGCGGCGGATCGCTTTGTCCACATTTCCTTCACCGCAATTGTAGGCACCGATCGCTAATTCCCAGTTTCCTCCATAGCGGTTAGCCAGGAATTTTAGATATCTTGCCGAAGCCCGCGTCGCTTTCTCAAAACTCTGCCGTTCATCAAGATACGCCGTTCTTCGAAGTCCGTAACGTCGGCCCGTTCCCGGAATAAACTGCCACAGGCCTGCTGCAGCTGCCCACGAATGCGCAGTCGGCTTCCAGGCGCTTTCAACCTGTCCGAGCCACGCGACGTTTGCCGGAATGCCCTCTTCAACAAAGATTCGGCGCGCCATCGACATAAACATTCCGGATCGATAGAGCCCAACTTCCATCGTCCGGCGACCGCGGCCGCGATAGTAGTTCAAAAACTGCTGCACTTTCGGGTGCATTTGAAAACCAAAACCCAAAGAGCGATTTCTTTCTACTGCGATTCGAAGAATGTCGTATTCCTGTTTTGCCTGCGGAGTATCAACCTGCTGTATTTCTTCTTGGGTAAATTCGAATTTTGCCAGTTCGTCACGGGGAGAACGCTCAAACTTCTGCTCCGAGAATCCAACCTGCATCAATTTCGCTTCTTCCTGCGAAGCTGATTTTGTCGTCGGTGAACTCAAAAGATTTTTTGCAGTGGCGGCGTTGGATGGCTGCGCCGAAACAAGTTTTGCCACATCCGAAGCCAGTTCATCTTTTACATCCCATTCGCAAATTACCGATAGGCGGCGGACATTTGCCGGCTGCCGGGGGTTCGGGATCTCCATCCGGTAGATCGTATCGATCAACTCACTGTAGCATTCGCGCAATTTTGCGTTTTTCTGGACGTTTATGCCGGACATCAAGAAAATCTCAACAGATTTATCGAAATCCTTTCGCGCTTCTGAGCCTCTTCTGTCGATCAGATTGTAGAGGCCCTGCTTGAAATATATTCCTGAATCGCGGGTGATCTGGTCGACTCGCTCTTCGGCGCTTTTCACCTGTGCTGTTTTGCTATTATCCCGGTTCGCGGTGGTGAGCGTTGTTTGAGCGCCAACAAAAACGCTCGCTGCAACAAGCACTACCGCACTCAATACGAACGTCTTGAAAGAAAACAAATAATTAATACTGTAATTCATAAAACTTTTGCCCGAAAATCGGGCTAACTACTATAACTTCTTTTATTAAAACTTAGCTTACGTATTTATAACGTTAAAAAAATATAAAGTTCTTACCATTAAATCCATCGATTTTCGATGGCCGCAATTTTTAAAGGTATCACGCGGCTAAAACCCTGTCAAAGTTTTTCGAGCCCTGAATTCGGGCGTTTTTTGTTTCGGCGTCCAGACTTTTGCCGCCGTCATTTTCCAGATTTTTGCCGTTTTTCCCAATATATTATTTTTTCTTAGCCGCTCGTTTTTTATCGAGTAAGGCTTCGGGCAACACGTTTCTTATGTGCTCTACAAATATAAAGGTTAAATCGCGCTTGATTTCCTGCGGAAGATCCTCTAAATTGCGTTCGTTTGGGGCCGGGAGAATAACGGTTTTGATCCCGGCGCGCCTCGCAGCCAACAGTTTTTCTTTGACTCCGCCGATTGGCAAGACGTTGCCTCTGAGAGTGATCTCACCGGTCATCGCCACGTCCTTGCGGACCTTTCTGTTTGAAAGCGCGGAGACCAGCGCGGTCGCCATCGTAATTCCTGCCGAAGGACCGTCTTTCGGTATCGCGCCTTCCGGGATGTGTATGTGAATATCAAACTTATCAAAATCTTCAAGGTTTATCTGCAATTCCTTTGCATTAGCCTTCGCATATGAGAACGCGGCCTGGGCGGATTCTTGCATCACTTCGCCGAGCTGCCCGGTCAATTGAAGTCTGCCTTTGCCCTTTGTCTTGATCGCCTCAATAAACAAAATGTCGCCGCCGACGGATGTCCAGGCAAGCCCGGTGGCAACGCCGACCTGATCTTTTTTAAGCGCGACCTCAGGAAAGATCTTTGGCGACCGCAGATATTCGGCAATGTTTGACTTGTTTATGTTGACCGGCTTAAACCGCTTTCCTGAAACGGCCTTCTTACGCGCAACCTTTCGGCAAACCTTCCCGATCTCCCGTTCGAGCTGGCGAAGGCCGGCCTCGAGCGTGTACTGACCGATCATTGATTTAAGTGCCGTATCGGCAAATCTTGCGTCGCCTTTGAGCAGACCATTTTCCTCTATCTGTTTTGGCAGCAGATGCCGCTTCGCGATCTCGAGTTTTTCCTCCTCGGTGTAGCCCGAAAGCTGTATGATCTCCATCCGGTCACGTAACGCCGGCTGGATCGTGTCCAAAATGTTCGCGGTAGTCATGAACATCACGTTTGAAAGATCAAAAGTAACGCCAAGGTAATTATCCCGAAACGCAAAGTTTTGCTCCGGATCTAGAACCTCAAGCAACGCCGAGCTCGGGTCGCCGCGGAAATCCGAGCCGACCTTATCGATCTCATCGAGCATGATCAAAGGATTATTTGTCTCCGCTTGCTGAATCGCCTGAACGATCCTGCCCGGCATCGCACCGACATATGTCCGGCGATGACCGCGAATCTCGGCTTCGTCGTGCAATCCGCCGAGACTCAAACGGACAAATTTCCTGTCCAAAGCACGTGCGATCGAGCGTCCCAGGGATGTTTTACCCACACCCGGAGGTCCGACGAGGCACAAGATCGATCCCTTCGGCTTTTCTTTCAGCTTTCGAACCGCCAATGCTTCGATGATCCGTTCCTTAACCCGCTCAAGACCATAATGGTCTTCATCCAGGATCTTCTGGGCCTTTCTGAGATTAAGATTGTCTTTTGAAGTTTTTGACCAGGGGAGATTGGTCATCACATCGAGCCAATTTCGAAGAGTTGCCGTCTCGGCCGTATCGGGATGCATCCGCTCGAGTTTTTTTAGTTGCCTGAGCGTTTCTTCCTCTGCTTTTTCAGGCATCTTGGCCTCGATGGTCTTTTCGCGGTATTGTTCGATCTCCTCATGGAGTTCGTTACCCTCGCCAAGCTCCATCTGGATCGCTTTCAATTGCTGCCGCAGAAAGTACTCCCGCTGCGAACGATCAATATCGGCCCTTGCCTGAGTATTTATCTCTTGTTGAACAGTAAGGACATCGATCTCTTTATTCAGCAGCTCATTTACGCGACGCAGACGCGAGATCGGGTCAGAAATATCCAAGACGCTTTGAGCATCATCAACCTTTAGTTCAAGGTTTGATGCCGAGAGGTCGGCCAGTCTGCCCGCATCATCAAGATTTGCGATGATCGCCAGGACTTCAGGAGAGATGTTTTTTCCAAGGTTGGTGGCTTTTTCCATCGAATCTCTGACGTTTCGAACAAGTGCCTCGACTTCAAGAGAATCGATCGCAGCCGCGGGCTCCGATACCGGCGTAAGCTCTGCATTTACATAGCCTTTACCGCTTGATATCGATTCGACTTTTGCACGCGACAGACCTTGCGTCAGGATACGGATCCTTCCGTCCGGCAATTTCAGCATTCGCATGATCACCGCTACTGTACCGACGCGGTAGAGATCTTCCTTTTCAGGCTCTTCCTTATCAAGATCCTTCTGTGATACCAAAAGGATCATCCGGTTCTGGCTTAACGCCTCATCGACCGCCCGGATCGATTTGTCCCTTGATACAAAAAGCGGAACGATCATGAAGGGATAGATGACAATATCCCGCAAGGGAAGGACGGGCAATTCCGACGGAATTTCCATGGCGGAATTGCTGATCTCAGCTTCACCCAATTGTTCGGAAAAATCTCCTAATTCGTCCATAAGTGATTAATGTTAATTAAAAAAAAAGCAAAGGGCAAAGGGGCGAATGCAGTTAAACCAAGGCGTATCGAATCTTGTGTTTCGATGGAAATTCGTGGGAAAAACATTAAAGATTCCGGGAAGTTTATTCTTTGTTTTCGATCGGAATTTTTATCGATTTGCCGCGTCTGTCAACGAGTTTCGGCATGAAAACGGTAAGAGTGCCTTCTCGAAGCTCGGCGCGGGTTTCATTGATGTTTATCGACCAGCGCAGGTTTATGCGGCGGCTAAACTTACCGTACTGCCGTTCGCAGCAAAAATGTGAGATCGCTTTCGTCGTGTGGGCTGAATGTTTCTTCTCACCCTCGATACATATGTCATTTGCCGTAACCGACAGACTGATGTCTTCCGGTTTAACGCCGGGAAGCTCGATCAATATAACAACCTCGTCAGTACTTTCACGCAAATCAATGGAAGGGCTAAAGGTATTGAACGAATCCGAGGCCTCGATCTCGAGCGCTTCCTCGAGTGTGCAAAATAGTCTTTCAAGTTTTTCTTTGAGCCGCCTGAGTTCGTAGCGCTCTGTTCTCACCGCACTCGTCGGTATCATTTTTGGACGCGCTTGAGTCATAATCCCACCACCAATTAAGTCTTTTTCTTACCGCCGGTCTTTTTCGATTTCTTACGGGTTCTGCGAGTTTGAACAAGATATTTAAGCTCGGTCATGAATTCGGATACATCCTCAAACTCTAAGTAGACCGAGGCAAAACGAACATAAGCAACCTTATCAAGCTTCTTCAATTCCCGCATTATTATCTTGCCGAGGGCACTCGATTTACGTTCCTTGTCGGATGAATTCTGAACATATTTTTCGACCTTATCAACCACCTGTTCAAGCTGCATTGCAGAGATCGGCCTTTTTTCACTTGCTCTCAGTAGGCCTGACAAGATCTTGTTTCGGTCAAATTTCTCCCGCTGACCGTCTTTTTTTACGATCATGTATGGAATCTCATCGATTCTCTCATAGGAAGTAAATCGCTTTCCACAGCCGATACACTCGCGCCGGCGGCGAATTGAATTACCGTCCTTCGCTTCGCGCGAATCGACAACTTTATCTTCTACATTTCCGCAAAAGGGACATCGCATAACTTCCTACTTATCAACTGCCATGAGAAACCTTATGTCTATTAACTCTCTGTGCTCAATTCAGTGCTTTCAAATGTCGTTTCACCCTTCTCGCGGTCTTCATTTGAGGCTAACAGATTTTTTAATCCCGAAATACTAATGTCGCCGCGCAGAAAGTAGTATAAACCAAAAATCACCGCAGGTGCGAAATAAACGAGATGCATAGCTATCGAAACTGCGGCGGACAGTTCCTGCTCGATGTTCAAAAATATTAATCCCCCTGCCGTTGCCGCATGGAAAGCTCCGGCCGCACCTCCCGGCGTCGGCACGATCGAACCGATCGCCGCCCATCCCATTACAAAGAGCGCTGCGCTAAACGTAAGGGGAAGGTCGAAGGCGATCAACACGAGCCACGTTGGCACAGCGATCGCGAGCCAGAGCATCAGCGTCCAGAAAGTAACCGCCATTACCTCACGCCAATCTTTCAAAATCTCTAAAGCCTTCGCGAGCTGCGTTAGTATACTGATTATAATTTCCCTAATACGGCGCGGAACGAACTTGCGGTCGGTGAACTTCTCAGCCCAACTGATAAATTTCGGTGAAATTCGCTGATAAATATATAGCGCAATGAAACCGAATACCACGCCTACAAGCATCAAATAGCCAACAGCCTGAACGTAGACGAATTCTTTTTCCCGGCCTAACGGAGCAGAAAACCAGAGAAGGTTGAGCGAAAAAAAACAGATTAGTGCAGCAAAATCGAAAATCCTTTCGACAACGAGAGTTACCAATGCAGCTGAAGGCCGTACCCGCTTGTCGCGCATCGGCAGCCACATTGGACGGACGATCTCACCCATACGCCCGATAAAAAAGACAGCGGTAAACCCGACGGTGGTCGTCGCAAACAATTCCTTGATCGATGTTTCCGTAATCGGTTCGAGCAAAACCTGCCAACGTTTTGCGCGCAGCAGGTAACCCAGACAAATTATCAAAACCGCGGAGACAATGTACACCGCGCGGGCTTTCCCGAGGCTGTTGACGACCTGCTGCCAATCCAAATTTCGGCCGAAGAACCAAAATATGAAAACGGCAAAAAGTAGAAGCAATATGAATTTTAAGTTCTTTCGCAAACTGAATTCTTCCTGTTTGATCTTGGTCAAGCTAAAGTAAATGCGGAATGAATTGCCCGATCCGATTAACAGTGTGAAGATACCG
This sequence comes from Pyrinomonadaceae bacterium, assembly GCA_013003295.1. Taxonomy (GTDB): domain Bacteria; phylum Acidobacteriota; class Blastocatellia; order Pyrinomonadales; family Pyrinomonadaceae; genus Aridibacter. The sequence continues at coordinate 6,902 of JABDJV010000230.1, forward strand.
CATCTTAAAAGAAAACAAAAATGTTATATTTAGTGAGATTTTAGTGGCCAATTTGAATCTTTAGCGGAACTTTTGGGCACACCATTCGTAAAACTTCATTGACAGGGCAGACGTAACGCTTTGTTGCTTTGAATTTAGAGCGATAACTTTTTTTGGAGATATCGATTTGGAGGCGTTAAAAGTAGATACGAAGAGCACAGGTGCTGATCTTGTAAGACGTTGTCGTGCGGGAGACGGTGCGGCGTGGGAAGAAATCGTCTCAAGCTATTCAAGACGGATATTCAATCTTGCATATCGGTTTACGTCAAACGTATCTGCTGCTGAGGATCTTACCCAGGAGGTTTTTGTAAGAATTTACAACACCCTCGAGCAGTATGATCCGAAACAAGGGAATCTTTCCAACTGGCTGATGCGTCTTGCCCGGAATTTGATAATTGATGATTACCGGAAGCGCCAACGCAATCCGCAAAATTCGATGGCGGATACGGTCGATAAGCATACCTTCCATCTTCGTGCAGTTGGTACATCGGCTCACAAGGAAGTTGAAAGGAAAGAACTTGCAAATCAGGTTCAGGAAGGAATTGACAAGTTGGCCCCCGATCTAAGGACCTGCGTAATTCTTCGGGACATTGAGGAATTGACCTATAAGGAAATCGTAGATGTTCTTGAGATCCCCGAAGGAACCGTAAAATCGCGGATCAATCGAGGTAGGATCGAGCTGGCAAAAATATTGCGCCGGATGAGAGTTGTAGAGATTTAAGTTTTTGTAAAAGGTAACCATGAAAAAAATTTTACTTCTAAGGGAATTGGAAAAGGATTGAGTTAACAGGTGGAGTGGGTTTTATGAAAAATCTAAACGAAGAAATCGGTTGTTCTGAATTTGAAGAACGTCTAAGTGATTACTTGGAAAAAGATTTGGAAAGCGCGGCCAGCAAGCTGATGGCGGCGCACGCCTTAAAGTGTCCTTTATGTCACTCTCTTCTAAATGATGTGAAATCCTCGCTGGAGATATGTCAGGAACTGCCCCCGCCAAAAGCATCGCTGACTGGCCTGGAAGCCCGCGTGCTTTCGGCAACCGTGCCGGAATCTCAGATGCCGTGCCAAGATTTTGAGAAACACTTAACAGATTACCTCGATGGCTTTTTACCGGCCCCGATCTTCCATCGTTGGGAACGCCATGCGGTTCTATGCGAAGACTGCACGGATCTGCCGGGTGAAGTAGTGCGTTCGATTGCGGCTTGCTATACCTATAAAATGGATGAGTTTCCGCTGCCGGAAGGCCTCCACGATAAGATTTTGGAAAAAACGCTTGGAACCGTTGATGCTGAAACGCTCAGGCCATCATGGGTTTCGCAAGCGAAAGAGTGGATGCGTGATGTCAGATTTCCAATCTCTGTTCCGCAGCTTGCACCGGTCGCGATGATGCTTTTGTTTGCATTTCTGGTTTTCAACCAGACGGCTTCGGCGGACCGCTCGATTCGCGGAGTGTATCAAAAGAGTTTTGAAATGGCCGGAAATACTTACAGACAAGGTGCCGATATCGTTTTAGGCGGAGCTAAAACCAAGCCCGCACAGCCGATCTCGGACAGTCAAAATCCGGCTGAAGGGACCAGTAATAAGGAAGACAGATAAATGATTTGCTCATACCACACCGAAAATGTAGCCGTCGTAAACTGTAATGGTTGCGGAAAACCTCTTTGTCCCGCGTGCGATCACCGCATTAAGGGATTTCCGTATTGTCAGGATTGCATTGTCGCCGGAGTCGAGCTTCTCCGAAACCGTAATCAGGCGGTTTATGTCCCTATCGTAAAGAATCAAACGTCACCGATCTTAGCGACTCTGCTTTCATTGTTTTGTCCGGGACTCGGCGCGGCCTATAACGGGCAGACCTCAAAAGGTTTAATCCACTTTTTGGTGTTTATCGGACTTTTCCAGATGGCGATCATCTCGGGGGGAATGGCCGTATTCGTTCTTGGATTCATGGGTATGTGGCTCTATGCTGCGCTCGACTCATGGCGAACAGCTCAGATGATCCGATCCGGAATCACGCCAAATGGGGCCGAAGATGTTTTAGTTAAGCGGTTTTCCGGTAATGTGAATCTCTGGGGAGTAGTACTGACCGTCATCGGAGTGTCCTTTCTTCTGCAGACAATTTTTGACTTTCAGTTTTTAATGACGATCGTATTGCCGGTATTGTTTATCGGAATCGGCATACATTTGCTCAGAGCGTATATATTCAAAGCGAAAAGCCAGCCGCCGAACTATGCTGATTACGGAGGCCCGGACAGTGTACCAAGCTACATGGACGCGAAAGAAAACACCCATTTCCGATCAGATGATTTCGAAATGCTGGATGAATATCCTACCCAGGTACGCCAGAAAAGCTGGAAAGATCGCTGAGCAATTAGTATTATGGAATTGGAACGGTATTTGATCTGTTTTAGAGAAAATGCTGTTTTGTGGTAGACTTGTTAAAGCGAGGGTTTGATATATGCCTATCTGGTTAAAAGCAGCAGGAAAATGGGGAAGTATTTTTGCCATTTTAGCGTTAATCATCACGCTGCTTAAGCAAATTATTACATTTATTGGATTTCTGACAACGGCGATTAAGATCTTGGTCGTATTAGCTTTTGTCGCTATGTTTATTGGCGTAGGCTTGCTTGTCTTCAAGGGAATAGCCAACAGTCGAAATGCATCAGACTAGTTCCGATTGTTTTAAATTAGCTGGACAAGCTCTAACTGTTTGCAATAACTGCTCCCATATCGTTTGATATTGTAAATGGATTGTGTTAACTTTTCGCTACACGTAAGCAAAATAATAAAAAATAAAACTTTACCCCAACTAAATAACCTTAAAACGAACGCTTATTCTTGCAGTATTAACGCTTTTGTTAATTTCAGCGGTTAGGAACTGCTTAAGGTTTGGAACAACGAGGTTTACGTGCAATATATTTAAGGGAGTTATGTCGTAAGCAAAAATGCAGAAGAATAGCCGTTACTACACATTTCTTTTATCGCACACTACTAAGGAAAAAATCTTCATTCGTAGGCTTGAGGTTTCAAAAAACCTTTTGCACACGTCTGTCGCGAGCCTACTGTTTTTCTGCGGGATCACTTCTTTGGGAGTTTTTGGGTTGGTAAACAGTGAGAGTATTAGCCTTGCAGCCATGTCAAGCGCTCCGCAGAAAACGGCTGTTGCCGCGCTTCAGACATCGGGCGAAACAAAGCGAGTTTATCCGATCAAAGCAAAATCGATAGATTATTCCCGGCCCGGAACGCTTGATGAGTTCGCATTGAATTCGGGCGGGCCGTCCAATTTCAACCTTACCGCCGACGGATCGTCGAGTGAAGAGTCGGAATTAGAAAGAAAACTTAGAATTATCGAACAAACCAGCAGCCCGGAGTACCTCCCAACCATTTGGGCACATCTTGGTAAAATCAATAACGAATTCGGCTTTCGCAGGAATCCTTTCGGTGGACGATCTTATGAGTTTCACTCGGGAATGGATATCGACGGCGACAAAGGCGACATGGTGGTTGCTCCGGCCGACGGAAGAGTCAGGACGGCTGGCTGGCAAGGCGGCTACGGACGACTCATCGAGATCGACCATGGCAATGGTTTAACAACAAGATATGGGCATCTTTCGAGATTAGAGGTTAAGGAAGGCGACCGAATCAAGCGGGGACAGTTGATAGCGCTAGTTGGTTCAACCGGCCGCTCCACCGGTCCGCATTTGCATTATGAACTTCGGTTGGATAAGAAAGCCATCAATCCAAGACGCTTTCTTCCACCGGAACCAACTCGAATAGTTAACTAAGAATTTTATACCAGAAAAAAAAGGGTGAGCTTAACGGCTCACCCTTTTTTGCTTTAAACCCTGCCCACTTAATAACTAAGCTTTACATATCTCATTCCTCTTTGAATAACCCGCTGCCTGCGGCGCAGACGCTTGGGGTTCTTCTTTGGGTTAAATACGTTTAACGGGCTGGGGATCATAGCAGACAGATAGGCTGCCTCTGCATTTGTGAGGTTCGACGCCGATTTCCTGAAGTAAAACCTTGAGGCTGCCTCGGCGCCATATATACCGTCCCCCCATTCGATCACATTTAGGTAGAGTTCCAGTATTCTCTTTTTTGAAAGCTCCTTTTCAATAAAGTAGGTAATTAGCGCTTCACGCCCTTTCCGCAAGAAGTTTCGCTCCTCTGAAAGGTATAAATTCTTGGCGAGTTGCTGAGTGATCGTAGAAGCACCCCGCTTAAATTTCGGCATCGGCGGGATCCAACCGTCGGGATCATAATCGCCTTCCTTTTTCGCCTCCTTTTCACCTTCCTTTACGGCTTCATCCCATGCTTTTTCAATTGCTTCCCAATCGAATCCTTCGTGCTTAAAAAACCTGGCATCCTCTCCTGCCAGAACGGCCCTTTGGAGCCGCGGCGAAATTCTTTCGATCGGCTGCCAATACATATTTTTTCGCGGTGTCTTACCCTCCGATTGCGTTTCGGCGATTCGAAATTCGATCATTGAGCTTGTCGTCGGATTCTCATGGCGCAGCTTGGAAATACTCGGAAATGTAAAATACTCGTAGGCTAGCCAAACCGCTATCGCCCCTAAAAGCACAAAAAATAATGTTTTGGTCCAATACCACATAATCCTAGTCAAACCGATCCGGGATCCGTTTTCGCGCGCAACGTGTCAAATTGCCTCAGTTAGAATAGCACTTCCATATGGTTCCGATAAAACCACCTCCATTTCCAAATCTACCAAAAATTGCCGGTGAATCCGAATATAGTCGCGTGTCCGTTTTCCTAAAATTGACTGCATTTGCGGCGGTTTGTGAACGAAGGCCGGCGCGACCTTTTTATCGACCCCTAAACGCTTTTGGCGGCAGCGAACTTCTCTTGCGAATAGAAAATCTTCTTAACCGAACGGATGGTATTGCAGTGAATGTCAACCGTATCCCTGATATCTTTCGCATAACCCCCACTCATAACGGTTACTATCGGGATGCCCTCCGCTCTAGCCAAATTCAAAACCAGTTCATCACGCTTTCGCAGTCCGGCTTTCGTCAATTCGAGTCTGCCAAGCTGGTCTCTTTCGAACGGATCGGCTCCGCCCAAATAATAAATGACATCAGGATGGTGCTGAATTATCCTATCTAAAGCCTGGTCCAATACGTCCAGGAATTCCCCGTCCCGGGTACCATCGCCTAACTCAATATCTAAATTTGACGCTTCTTTTCGGAGCGGATAGTTTTTTGCCCCGTGCATTGAGAATGTAAAAACATCATCATCATCTTTGAAAATATAGGCCGTACCATTTCCCTGGTGGACATCACAGTCAATAATTAGAAATCGCTTGGCCAGGCTTTCGCGCTGCAAAACCCTAATTGCAATAGCCACGTCATTTAGAACGCAAAATCCCTCGCCCCTGTCAGGAAATGCATGGTGAGTGCCGCCGGCTAAATTCGACGAAACTGCGTTCTTGAGCGCCGCCCGACTGGCATTAATCGTTCCGGAAACGGCCAAGAACGTTCGACGGACGAGTGATTCTGACCAAGGAAGCCCAAGAACCCGTATCTCGGCCGGAGACAAATCCCCTTTAATTAGTCTAGAAATGTAGTCAATTGAATGTACTAATTGCAGATCTTTCCGATCAGCAAGTTCGGGACTAAAAACCTCCCAGGGCGAAAGAGTGTTTTCATTAATGAGAATGTCCCGGGCAAGTTCAAATTTCTTTATTGGAAAAACATGATCGTCACCAATGTCTGCATAATAATCGGGAGAATAAAAAAGCTGGTAGTTTGTCATCGATAATATTGTAGCCCGTAGAATTGATAACTTAAACCCCAAGGAAAGTTTTTGTATTAAAAAAGGAAGTGCGGCTTATGTTCGGGAAAACATAAGCCGCGATTTTGGCGGAAGGTTTAGCTGTAGGCAAAGCGGAGAAGATAGGCAAAAGGCAGATTAAACGGGCAGGATGTATGTGCTACAAATATCAGCTCTCCGCAAGTTAGCTTAATAAATCGGCACAAGAACTTTTTCATTTGGTCGACTCATTCCAATCTTGCGCGCCTCACGCTCGATTGTCCTCGGGTCGCCTTTAAGATTCTTGATTTCTTGTTCTAAAACCAAGTTTTCAGTTGTCAATTGTTCGATGCTGGCGCTTAGCTGGCTTCTTTCGTTGGATTGCTGCCTCATCTCTGAGAAAGCCCGAAAATTAATCGCCAAACACAACATAAATGTCAAAGAAACGATCACGGTGAAAATAAACCATTGGGGTGTTGTGCCTTTACTCTTCGCCGCAGATTTGGTGCGCTTCCTGTTTCGATTAGTTCTTCTCGAAATGCTATTCCAATAAGTATCTGCGACCTTGCTCAAGTAAAACCTCCAACTCTTTTTTATTTTCCGTCTCGGCGTAGATCCTAACCAAAGGCTCGGTTCCTGACGGACGCATCAGCATCCAACTTGCGTCTCGAAACAAAAACTTAACGCCGTCGATCCGGTTAATGCTTTCAATCTTTCGACCGCCAATTTCTGACGGTTCCTGAGAAAGTTTGTCTTTCAAGCTCCGGGCAATTTCTTCGTTCAGAAGGACACCAATTCTTCCCGACTCGAGCCTCCCAATGCGATTCAGTAAATCGTTTAACTGTTCGGTCAAACTTGCACCGCGAGCAGCTACTGCTTCAGCTGCTAAAAGACATGCTAAAATTCCGTCTTTTTCGGGATAATGCCCTTTGATTGAAAGACCGGCGGATTCTTCCCCGCCCAAAATAATCTCGTCTTTATTTATCAATTCACCGATAAACTTAAAACCAACCGGTGTTTCGTAAAGCCTGATTCCGCGCTCTTTTGCAACTCTGTCGACCAAGTTGGTAGTTGCCACGGATCTTGCGATTCCTTCTTTCCAGCCCCTGCTTTCGGCCAGATAATCCGACAACAAAACGATCAGCTCGTTTGGCGTAATAAACTTTCCGCCGGAATCGATAATGCCAAATCGATCGCCATCGCCGTCTGTCGAAAGTCCCAAGGTCAGCTTGTCCTCAATAACCTTTTCCCGGAGAGGCTCCAGCTGTTTTTCACCCGGCTCCGGCGACATACCGCCAAAGGTGACGTCTCGCCAATCCCGCAGGGTTTCAACCGTCAAACCGTGGTCGCTTAGAATCTTATCCAGATATCCACGGCCTGTTCCCCAAAGCGCGTCGTAAGCGTATTGGCCGTTAGCCTTCGCAATCACGTCGAAGCGTATTTTAGTTTTCAAATCGTCCAGATAATCCGGACAAGGATCAAATCTTTCTATCTGCCCGCCATCCTGGTCGTCGGTCTTCGGCGCGTTTTCAATAAGCTCCTCTATTCGCCTGGTGATTTCCGGTAATGCCGGTGCACCGTCAGAGGTAGAGAATTTAATTCCTTGGTATTCAGGGGGATTGTGCGAAGCGGTAAAATTCATTCCGCCGGACGCCCGATTGTTTCGTATCGTGTGTGAAATCGTCGGGGTCGGCGTCGGTCCATCGCAAAGAAGAACGTTAAAGCCTTTATCTTTGGCGATTGCTGCGGCCGCCTCGGAAAAATTTTCTCCCATAAACCGCGAATCGTGACCGATTACAATCGTTTGGGTTTCTCCGCTTGAACTTTCTTTCAAATAACTGCAAATCGCTTCGGTGACCCTTTTTACCGACTCAAATGTAAATTCTTCCGCAATTATTGCTCTCCAACCCGATGTTCCAAAGCGTATTGCCATAACCGCAGTATGATCTTTTTACATTTATCAAAAATTTCTTTTAATACTTTTAATTTGACTGATGGGATACCGTCAAATTTTTTACTTCTTTAGAAAATGTTTAATAGAGAACTAAAACGTTTTCTTGAGGGTGATGAAAATCTAACACAGTTGTTTTAAGAATGTAAAGCGCTTTGCTATTTCGCTAACCCTTTTATTTGCAATAGTTTTTGAGTATAGCCTCAAGTAAGAGTTGAGTTTAGTGCTTAAAGGTGTACGAAAAGTGAACGAATTTGTATTGGTTTCCTGCTAAGCTGAAAATACGGGAAGGCTTTGTTCTGGAGTATAAATTTCGCCAACATCGTCAGGGCCGCTTTTAAGCACCAGCTTAAGACTAACCGCTTTTGACTGAGCCCGGAACCCGCATCCTAAAAAAACCCTTCGTAATGTGTGTCATTTTGGCAAAAATGTTCCGGATATCGAATAGCGAGTCATAAAAACCCATGAATTCGAAATACCCTTGAACCCGTGTTTGCTCTATCCGTAGTCTTTACAGCAGTTTACGAAAGCTGCCACAATGGCATAGTGGTTGCTATACATATTAATGTCATTAGCTACGGTGTATTTTCTACACGATCAAACAAAAAATTTCGCGCTTTTATATTCGGATCAAACAACAAGTTTGCGCGAAAAGTTCGATAGACATCGCAGGCTATTATTATAAGGTTTTATTTACTGGAGAAGAGAGAATATGCGACCAATTAAACATTTTGAAAAAGGATTGACATACATCGCCAAAGGGGCGTTTGGGGCGATACGCTCGGTCAATCAATTTAAACCCAATGAATCGTTTACGCCAAAGTGGTCAGATAAACCGCTGCTAAAATCCTGGCAAAAGACGAAGCCGACGCTTGGATTTCCGCGTAAAACAGATTCGCTTTGCCCCAACTGCGTGATCGAAGCACGTGAAGAGATTTTAAGCGGCGAAAAAGAAGTAGACATTTTAGTTAACGAGAAAGTCGGTGAGATCAAAGCCGAGATCGTTGAGAAAGACGGTCAAATCTGGATGATCAAAGATTGCCCGAAGCACGGACACTTTGAAGATCTGATGGCCATCGACTCGAAATTTCTCGAGCACATTGAAGCAAATTTCCCGGGCCGTGACATGCGCGCCCACAATGATGAGGAGCTTCATAATCACGGTTCGTCGACGATCAAGTATGGACGCGGAGCGGTGCTAACAGTTGATCTAACGAACCGCTGCAACATGATGTGCGACCCGTGTTTTATGGATGCAAACCAAGTCGGGTTCGTTCACGAGCTTTCAATGGAAGACGTGAAAGAGATTCTGGACAATGCGATTTCGATCAAGCCGCGGCGTCAAATGTCGGTCCAGTATTCGGGCGGAGAGCCGACGCTTTCACCGCATTTTCTGGAGTCGATCCGTTATGCGCGTAAAGTCGGTTACAACTCGGTACAGGCTGCAACCAACGGAATTGAGTTTGCGAAGTCGAAAGAATTCTGCCGTGAAGCTGCCGAAGCTGGTTTAAGATTTGTTTATCTGCAGTTTGACGGAATCGGCAATGACGCCAACTCGCACAGACAGGTCGGAAACTTATTCGATGTTAAATTGAGAGCGATCAACAACCTGCACGAGGCCGGCGTTGATATCGTCTTGGTTACAACACTTGTCAACGGCATCAATAACGATCAGGTTGGTTCAATTGTCAGATTTGCTTTGGATAATCCGAAGAAGATCTCGTTTGTGTCATTTCAACCCGTTTCGTTCACCGGCCGTGACGAGCACATTACCGAGAAACGACGTCTGCAGCAGCGTTATACACTTTCGCACCTTGCACAAGACGTGCAGAAGCAGGTTGGAATCACAGAGCCGACCAGAGACTGGTTCCCACTTTCATTGATGGGAGCATTTGCAGATTTTGCTGACCTCGTTCACGGCGCTGAAGCCGAATGGGGACAGGTTTCCTGCGGCTGCCACCCAAACTGCGGTGTTGGCACTGCGGTAATGATCAACAAAGAAAATAAAGAAATGGCTCCCGTTCCAGAATTTTTGAACATTCCAGGGCTCGTCGAAGATATGAAACATATCACCGACACGGCCCGCGGCAAATGGTTCTCAAACATTATGATGGGACTCGCGCTGCTTAAGAACTACAATCCTTATGGTGCTCCAAACAGCCTGACGCTTGCCGGTATATTTAAGAAATTTGATAAATCATTCGGCCTGTCGGGTAAAGACTACGGAAAGGTAGACGGTACACGAACAGCGGAAGACATCGAGCGACGGCGAAAGGATCCTTGGAACTTCCTGTTTATTGCCGGTATGTGGTTTCAGGATCTCTTTAACTATGATTTCCGAAGAACTGAGATGTGTATCATCCCTTACGGAACACAGGAAGGTGAAATTTCCTTCTGTGCCTACAACACGGGAATCGGCTGGAGAAACATCATCGAGCATATGCACCAAAATGCAACGGTTGCTCAGTGGTACAAAGAGCACGGCCGTCATGAAGTTTTCGCACGTGACAAGGAAGTTGCATTGGCGGCTGACGGTCACAATCTTAAGCTAAATGCACGCGACCTTGAACGTCCTGACAAACCGGATATGGAAGGACCAAAGACCGCCGCTGAAGAAATGCAGCAGATGCGTAAACTCTATAATCAAATGGTTCTTGAGAAAAACGACATCAAAGGTGAAAACCTGGTGCAGATCGGTGGAATTGAGCGTAAAAAGTAGAAAACGCTTAACTATATTCCAATAAATAAAACCTTTGCCCCGCAGACTGATCGAGTTTGCGGGGTATTTTTTTGGAAAAGATCCTTTTATTCGGGTTTTTGAGAATCGATTAGCGAATATGCTTTATAAAGGATTGTGAATGGTCGCTCAAAAGCAAAATGAGCGCCGTTGCGAAGGCTTCATTGCACTTGCCTTTCATCGCGAAAAATTGTTTAATTATTGTTCGCTCAAGCTACGGCAATCTGAGCGAGTAGGAGTTGATAC
>JABDJV010000490.1 GCA_013003295.1 Pyrinomonadaceae bacterium
GGAGGTATTGCAGTCGGTTGAAAATGCAATCGAAAACTACAAAAGTCTCGGCGCGAAGATCGTCGATATCGAACTCCCGCATTCGAAATACTCGATTGCGGTTTACTATATCCTGGCAACGGCTGAAGCTTCGTCCAACCTAGCCAGATTTGACGGCGTTCGTTACGGATTTCGCGCAGAACACTCAGACACCCTGCATGAAATGTATATGAAAACCCGCGAAGAGGGATTTGGCGACGAGGTTAAACGCAGAATAATGCTCGGCACTTACGTACTTTCGAGCGGCTATTATGACGCCTACTATTCAAAGGCGCAAAAGGTTCGAACACTCCTCAAGCGGGATTTTCAAGATTCCTTTAAGAAATGCGACGTAGTCCTGACACCGACCGCTCCAACAACCGCCTTTAAGATCGGTGAGAAATCGGACGATCCATTAGAAATGTATCTAAGTGATATTTATACAGCCTCGGCGAATCTCGCAGCAATTCCCGGGATTTCGGTACCGTGCGGTGTTTCATCCGAAGGGCTCCCAATAGGCTTACAGCTATTGGGCAATAATTGGTCCGAAGCTCTTTTATTGAATTTAGCCAGCGTTTTTCAAAAGAAATTCCCGATCGGCGCCAAGCCGGGGATTCACGTTGGTTAGGAACTTGCTCAAACGAAAAAAGCCGGCTTCTCACCGGCTTATTTTAGTCAACAGAATAGTTGCCACCTATGACACGTCTCCAATTTCAAGCGTTGGAAGCTCGTGATTGATGACGGGCATATGGTTTTCGTCATACTTTTGCAGAACGTCGCTCCAGTCAACTGCATTCCGCAGCAGGTCCTCTGCTTGCCCTTTTGGTACCGGGCGGGAGAACAAATATCCCTGGGCGTATTCGCAATTCAATACCTGCAATTGGTGCAATTGGTGAACCGTTTCTATTCCTTCCGCGATAACACTCAATTTAAGAGCTTTTGCAAGTGCAATGATTGTTCTGACGATTTCACCGTTTTCGCTGCGGTCTTCCATGGTTCCCACAAATGAACGGTCGATTTTCAAGGTGTTTATTGGAAACCTGTGTAAATAGCTCAACGACGAGTATCCCGTCCCAAAATCGTCGATCGATAGCTGCACACCGATCTCTCGAAGCCGTTTGAGCATAAAGATCGCGGTTTCCGCGCTGTCCATTACCGCGCTCTCTGTGATCTCCAGCTTCAAATGCTTTGGATCCATGTTGGTTTCGATCAAAATGTTTTTCACCTGCTGAACCAGATCGTGCTGAGCAAAGTGTTTTCCGGAAAGGTTTACGCTGACCATCAAATCTTCCGCCTCAGGATACTTTCGTTTCCATTCAACGAGCTGGCTGCAGGATTGCCGCAGCATCCATATTGTGATCGGTACGATCAAGTTCGTAACCTCGCTCACCGGGATAAAATCATTTGGCGGAACGAGTCCGCGGGTCGGGTGATTCCAACGTATCAGCGATTCAAAGCCCATCAATTTCATCGACTTCAAGTCGACTATCGGCTGATAATATGCGCAAAACTCCTCACGTTCGATCGCCTGTCTCAGATCGGTTTCGATTTGTAGAAGGGTTACCGCACGTGTGTGCATCGAAGGATCAAACAGCACATATGATTTTTCGTGCTTCTTCCCGTGGTACATTGCAATATCTGCGTCCCGCAGCATTTCTTCTGCCTTTTCATATTCAGGGCCGCTGGCAACGATACCGACACTCACACTCGTAAAGATCTCCCGTTTATCAATATCAAATGGTTCGGCGAGCTTCTGGACGATCAATTCGACACAGGCATTTACATCTTCGGGCTCAGAAACGCGATTAAGGAGTATTCCGAATTCGTCCCCGCTGAATCTCGCGACCAGGTCTTTTTCCCTTACCGAAGACAAAAGCCGCTCAGCGACTTTGAGAATCAGAGTGTCTCCAAGCGAATGTCCGAGGCTTTCATTAATTATCTTAAAGCGGTTGAGATCGAGAGAAAGAACGGTAAAACCAAATTCCGGATCTTCCTTGCTCTTCTTGAGCCACATATTCAATTTGTCGATAAATTGGTTGCGGTTTGGAAGTTTCGTAAGAGGATCATGAAATGCTGCGTGTTTGAAGTGATCTTTCTTTTCCCTTAGCGCCTGGGTGTTCTTATCCTGCTCGGATATGTAAGTCTGCAACTCCTGGATGTGTTTTTCCGCAAGCTCCGCCCGATCTGAGTTCGGTTCTTCTTCGTCCGTTTCACGTGCCGGCTCATCAGACCGAAAAGCCAACGCGGTCAGGCCTGCAATTCCGATAATTCCCAAAATAACGATCGGCAGGGTAGTGTCGATCGCGTAAATAAACTTCAAAACGCAAAGAGACACCATCGCCATTATCAGGACAATGCTGAGTACAATTAGTGTGGTTTTTTTACTCTTAATCACTATATAAGTAAGTAGTTGGGCTATAGAGATTTCGTGAAGAGAATTTCGGATAAGAATTACTAGTGACTAAACGACAGTTTTTTAGTCACTGTTAGTATACGTTTAATATCGTTTAATGTCTAGTAAAAAATGCTGCTTACGGAATAAAATATTGCGGCCGGATTGGTTGAATTTTGACAATTGGTGAAAAGAGACAAATATGCCGCAATGCCTTTTCGCTATTTTCGGGCTCATCCCCTCTCTAACTCGTTATGCCCGTTTGGCTTAGCGCATACGCATAACTAAATGCGATCTCTTTGTAGCGATCATATCGACCCGATGATCCGCCGTGACCGCCGCCCATATTCGTTTTGAGCAGAATTTCGGCATCATTGGTCATCATTTCACGGATCCTGGCCGTGAGTTTCGCACCCTCCCAATAAGGGACCTGACTGTCCCACAACGAAACCTCGATAAGCATATTTGGATAGTCCTGCTCCTTGACATTGTCATAAGGCGAATAACTGACCATATAATCATATGCTTCTTTCTCGTTTGGGTTTCCCCATTCGATCCATTCCTCCGTTGTTAACGGCAGCGTGTCATCCAGCATTGTATTCATCACATCAACGAACGGTACCTGGGCGATCGCCGCCTTAAAGGTTTCCGGCGACATATTGACAACTCCACCCACAAGCAAACCGCCTGCGCTGCCTCCCTGAATCACAATTCGATCCGATGAAGTGTATTTGTTTTCCTGAAGCCACTTCGCACAGTCAATGAAATCGTTAAAGGTGTTCAGTTTCTTGAACATACGTCCTTCCTGACGCCATTTCTCGCCGAGCTCAGCACCGCCACGTACGTGTGCGATCGCATAGATCATTCCGCGGTCGACCAGGCTCAAACGCGCACTCGAAAAGCTGGGCGTCATAGAGATTCCATAAGAGCCGTACGCGTATAAAAGCATCGGCGCTTTTCCATCCAGTTTTGTGCCCTTTTTCATCATTAGCGAAACCGGCACCTTCACCCCGTCTCTTGCCTCGGCCCAAACACGCATCGTTTCGTACTTCATTTTGTCGTATCCGCCTAAAACTTCTTCTTGTTTAAGCAGCGTCTTTTTTCCCGTTTGAATGTCATATTCGTATGTTGATCCGGGGGTGATCATTGAAGCATAGTAATAACGAACCTTTTCCGTCTCGAATTCCGGCAGCCAAATCAATTCCATTGTGTAGACGCTCTCGTCAGTTTCGATCCGTTTCGATTCGTTTTTCTTGAAATCTATCAGGCGCAAATACTCAAGCCCGTTTTCCCGCTCGGATACGACCGAATGATCTTTGTAGAAATCAATGTCCTCGATCTTGATCTGAGGGTTATGGGCAATGAAATCAGTCCAGTTGTCGATACCCGGATCGCTGAGCGGTGCTCTTACTACGCGGAAATTCTCTGCCTCAAAATTTGTAACGATATAGAAATCGCCTTCATAATAGTCGGCGCTGTATTCGTGTCCTTCCGCTCGCTCCTGGATCACCTTCAGGTCGCCTTCGGGATTATCTGCCGGAATATATCGAACTTCATTCATCGTGGCAGCACTTGAATTTAAAAAGACCATCTTCCGATCCCGCGACCGGCTGGAAAAAGCGTTAAATAAAACGTCTTTTTCTTCATACAGCAATACGCTCGAATCATTTGCAATATCGTGGCGCCAGAATTTATTCGAACGTTTCGAGATTTTATCCTCGGTCGTGACAAATAAGGTGTTATTATCGTTCGCCCACTGAAACGAGGTAACCCGCTCGATCTTGTTGGGGAGGGTATTACTTGTTCGCAAATCCTTGATCTGAAGTGTGTATTGACGATAGCCAACGGTATCGACCAGGTAAGCAAGCAGATTTCCGTCGTCGCTCACACTTCTGTTTCTGATGGAATAAAACTTGTAGCCTTCAGCCATTGCGTTTTGATCCAGCAGCGTTTCGGGCTCACTGCCTTCAAATGATCTGCTTCTGAGAAACACCGGATACTGTTTACCTTCGATCGTTTTCGTCGAATACCAATAGTCGCCATATTTGTAAGGTACGCTGAGATCAGTTTGCTTTATGCGCGCGATCATTTCGTCGTAAAGCTTCTCGGTAAGAGCCTTATGCGGCTTCATCATCGCCTCGGTATAGGAATTTTCGGCGTTCAAATACTCCTCAATATCGGCCCGCTTCTTCTTTTCACTTCGATCTTGCATCCAGTGATAATTGTCTACCACGGTATAGCCATGGATCTTCGTGATTTTTGGCTCTTTCTTTGCTACAGGTGGTTTCATATTAGTTTTTTGCAACAAGTACGCTAATGGCAGTGATCAATAAAAAATTCCGAATCACAAAACATAAATCATCTGTACCGAATTGCCAAATCTCCTCGATCGGATTCAGGATATTCTTCGATGATCATTGGAAAAGATCTTTAAATTATCGAATTCTCAGGCCCTGATGACGGCCGCACATATTCAATTTTGACTGATCGGCCAATTGGAAGAAATTAGTGGTCGCGATCGGTAAGAATCAGCAAGATGCAGCATTGGTAAAATTTGACTAAATAAGATAGTTTTCAAACACACCTCTCCTCGGAAACAATTTCCAATTAAATTCGTTTTTCCTGTTAACACTTTATCTTTTCACCTCGTCTATAAAACCAGAAAGCACTTAATATGCGATCTGACCAAAAGACGTTTGGTGAACTCGATTTTATTTTTATTATTTGGATTTCATCAAACGTCTTATAAAACCAAATGTCTGAAAGCGGAATTATCCAAAACACATTTTTTCCAGCTCGACGAAAACCCGAAACCTCTTCCCCGGCTAAGGAAAAATTAAAGGAAGAAGCCATGCTTGTGGAGCGTGTGTGTGCCGGTGACAAAGATGCGTTTGATGAATTCTATAAAAAGCTCGCCCCGATGGTCCACGGTATTGTTTTGGCTCGTGTGCCCCGCGATGCGGTTGATGACATTGTGCAGGATGTATTTATTACTGCTTATCAAAAACTCGATACCTTGAGGGACAAGAACGCTGTGAGTCCGTGGATAGCAAAAATTGCAAGAAACCGTTCGGTCGAATTCTACCGTCGAAACAGGCCGACTGAGGAGCTTTCAGAAAATTTGAGTGCCGGCGCAGGTTCGAAAAACGAAGCTCAGGAGGTTTTGGATGCGATCCGCACGATGCCGAACGCTTATCGCGAAACGCTGGTGTTAAGACTCGTTGAAGGGATGACAGGACCGGAGATAGCTGAAAAGACCGGGTTAAAACACGAATCTGTCCGGGTCAATTTGCACCGGGGAATAAAAATTCTGCGCGGGAAATTGGGCATTCGAAGGAGAATCAGGAAATGAACGAAGATTATTTGTGGGACAAATCCGGAAGCGACGCGGAGATCGAGGAACTCGAAAACCGTCTAAAGTCTTTTCGTTCGGTCAACCCGGAACCTCCTGAATTACCGGCAAAGCATTTTGTGATCGACAAGGAAGCCTCTGCGCCAAACAAAATCAATGGCTTCTTTAAGATGGCATTTGCTTCGGTAGCCGGTGTCGGACTCGTTGCACTAACAATTGGATTTTTCATAAATTTCTCAAACGAAACTCAGAATACTACCGGCGTCGCAGAAGAAACCCCGTCCGTTGGGAAGCAAAATGATCAATCTCAAAAACGCAATGCCGAGACTATTGCTAAACAGGAAGTTCCGGCCGAATCCAAAATTACTAAAACCGTTTTCATTTCAAAGCCAAAAAAGAAAGCGAGGGTTTACAAAATGGTAGATCGGAACGTGAAAAGACGCCAAATTAAGAAAGCAAAACCGAGAAAAAAAACGCGCCGCAAGATCATCCGACGACCAAAAAACGAAGCATTGGTGCTTACAAAAGAAGAAAAGGAAGCCTACGAGCAATTGATGCGGGCATTAACGATCACAAGCAACAAACTAAAGATCGTCCGGGACAAACTAAATGGAGCCGACTAAGAACCGCCCTATTTGATGACGGCCATAGAGCCGGGAGCAAGAATTAATTATGAAATTACCGATTAAATACACGATCTCAATGCTGTTGCTGTTCGTACTGACCGCAATAACAGCCGTAAGCGCCCAGAATGCGCGGCTTCAGTTTGACAACCTTAAGGGTTTGGAAGACCGGGCGGAAGATGTTATCGAGGTTAACATTGACGGGAAACTGCTCAAGCTTGCCAAAAGAGTCTTGGTAAAGGTAAAAGACAAAGATGCCAAAACCGTTGGCGAAGCGATCAAAGGCCTCGAAGGGATCTACGTCCGCGTTTATAACTTTAAAGCGGCAAACGAGTACGATATCGCCGACATTGAAACGATCCGCGCCCAGCTTAAATCTCCCGGCTGGGAAAAGCTGGCGAATGTCAGAAGCAAGAAGAACAATCAAAAGATCGACGTTTATACGATGTTTACCGGAGATGTTATGAGCGGCGTCGCGGTGATTCTATCGGAAGACAAAAGCATCGCACTCGTAAATGTCATCGGTCCGATCGATATCGATACGCTCGTTGAATTGGGAGGCAATTGGAGTATTCCCGAGATCAACATAGAGAAAACGGAGGAAAATAATGATGGCACAAACTAGACGAACGATAGTGCAAAAGAATCTGGTCGTCTCATTAACACTCCTGATTTTCTCTTGCGCACTTTTTACACCGCACGCCGAAGCCCGTGGAAAAGAATTTGACGCGGTTTGTAAACACATCAAGACCCGCTACAAAGCCAAAAAGGTAAAGATCCCATTTATGTGGCTGGCCCGTGCCGCGGTAGGGATCGTCAGGCCCGCCGGCGTTAAGAGTTTTAAAGTTACGATCTTTCGAAACCTGGATTTCTCCAGTGATACACTTCATTCCGAAATGAAAACGGTAATGTCCAATGCCTTTAGTCCGGATTGGAGCCCGATATTGCGAATCCGTTCGCGGCACGGTGAGCAGATCTATATGAACATGCGCGAAAGCGGAAAAAATGTAAAGATCCTGGCCGTAAAGATCGAGCGGGATGAAGCGATCGTTGTTCGCGCAAAATTCAATCCGGATAAACTAGTCAAATTTATGGAAAATCCGAAGATCTTTGGAATCGCTTTAAACGACGTCAATTTTAAAGGCGGCGATAGTACCAAGAAAATATCGGATAAAGATGATCGAATCATCTATGAAGATGACGAAACAGACGAGGATCAGCAAAAATGAAATTCTTACCTGTAATTCTCGGGCTAGTCTTAGGTTTGCAGGGATCTATACTGGCACAATCGAATACCGAACCGGCAAATATGGATCCCGACCGAAAACCTGCGTTCTCGGAATCGAAGGCATTTGCACCCGGCAAATCAATCGCGACGAATGTTAAAAGACCCCGTCCGGCCCGGACGAACCCAGTCAATTCGGGGGCTGACGACGGTGATACGATCAAGATCAATTCCAGCCTGGTAACGATTCCCGTAACCGTATCTGATTCTGCCAGCGGAGATTATATTTCTAACCTTGAAAAAAGCGATTTTAGGATTTTCGAGGATGGGGTGGAACAAGAGATCGCTTACTTTGGTGTCTCGGATAAACCAATTACGGTAATACTTTTGATCGACACAAGTCCTTCTACAAAGTACGAGATCGATGAAATTCAGGAAGCTGCGAGTGTTTTCGTCAAACAACTAAAGCCGCAGGACCGGGTTGAAGTAATAAAATTCAATGAAAAGATACGCGTTTTAACCAGAGCCACAAAAAAGCGCGAAAAAATTTTCAAAGCCATCGGCAAAGCCCGCTTTGACGGCGGAACGTCGCTTTATGATGCAGTTGAGTTTTCGCTTGAGGAGCGTTTGAAAAAGGTCAACGGAAGAAAAGCGATCGTCCTGTTTACGGACGGCGTAGATACGACCTCAAGAAATGCATTTTATGATGACAACGTAGGCCAGGTCGAAAAATCTGATACCGTAGTTTTTCCCATCTTTTACGACACTTATCTCAAGGAGGTCAGAAAGAAAAAGCGGTCGCATATACGCGAATTGGCGGAGCGAAAGCTTGGAAAGATGTATCTTGATGACCTGGCATCTCTTTCCGGCGGTCGGGTGATAGAACCTGCCTTAACACCGGGCGGCCTGAATAATGCCTTTAAAACGATCGCCGAGGAACTCAGCCATCAATACAGCATCGGTTATTATCCGATCGAGGAAGGCAAACCGGGAGAAAGAAAGAATTTAAAGGTCCGAATTTATCGACCTGGCCTGGATATCAGGGCCAGAGATAACTATATCGTTAAGGAAAGATAAGATCATCAAATCCGCGATGTGACAGATCTTGATTTTCTGAAAGAGCGTTGTAATTAGCTCCTCCAGAGTTTGTTCATAAATAGATTTCTTTCAGAATTAAGACGGCGAAAGCGTGATACGCTATCGCCGTTCTTTCTAATCGACACTCTCCTTGCTGACTCTCCCAAATTTGGCGTTGAATCGTGAAAGCGTCTTGACCGTGAATATAGTGGAAATTCCCGCTTAGTCAGTTACCTTGGACACCCGTTTGCGAAGCCACCTGCCGGCCATTTCGCCATCTTACGAGAAATAAACCCAGATCCGCGGCAACTTTCTTAAATCCCGGCTAATCAAATCTTCACCTGCTGACCCAAATACTGGAATAAGTGATTCGCAATGGTAGATAGAAAATGTAAAATTGCCGATTTTTCAGCCCGCAAGATGATTCCTCAAGCTTTGTTATCGGATCTGACGGCAAACCTGCCAAGGGTTATAATCGGCGGTGTCATCCTCTTTTTGTCAGCAACGCAAAACGCGTTTGCGGCACAGGCACTTCCGGAGAAGTTCCATTTTCCGCCGCTTGAGCCGGATCGATCACTGTCATTGCGGGCCGAATTGCCGCCGGCGGACCGGCCGCCCCGATGGAAGGCGCGAATGGTCGTAGACGGAACGCTCACCGACGCGTTTTGGCCCGACCATCCTCCTGCTGTGTTCCGGCTGAGCAAGCGTACATTTCTGCTCGACGTTATGTACGGTGACGCCGAAGACTTTGTATGGGACGCGGATGCTAAAAAGCTTACGGCAATCGGCAAGTGCCGACTGCTGAGGGTTGACGGCGTTGGGATGGTTGTCGTCCGCTACACAAAACAGCCGTCGGCCGAGGTTCTTGACTTCCCACATGATGACGGAGCTCCAAGGGTGCTTTGGAAGGGTAAGGAGTGGCTCTCGCCGCTCGGCGTCTGGAACACCGCGGTGGTTCTTGTGGACGGTTATGAGGGCAAACTGCTTGTCCTCGAGCCGGGAAGGCGCGCGAGGCGAATCAATTTTGACCTGGGAGATTTCAATTGGCAAATGTCGGGAGACGGAATCCGTCGCGGCAAAGCGCTTTTGCTTAACTGGAGCGACGTGCCGCCTGTGTGGACGTCTCCGACGCCGAAATATACCGTTGGGGTAGCCGTGATCGATCTCAAGACCGGGTCGATCAAACCGATCGGGTGCATTCCGGGCGCCTGGACGACGACGACCGCGGTTCCCCACGCTACCGTGGCGGCAATCTGGATTACCCGGGAGCAGGCTGAAAGATTACCAGAACGAGAAGCTATAAAATTCAATTTTCTTGGCGGCGGAATCTCATATGTTATCGAGGAAACCGAACAGATCGTCAAATAACCGCACCGGCGCACGATTCAAACAAAAAAAGAGTGGGTCAGCAGCTGGTCTGACCCACTCTTCGGAATTCCTACAGCCAAAAGTATTTCTATCTCTCGTCGATCGGAACATATTTGAGATCCCATTCACCGATATATTCGGCACGTGGACGAATGAGCTTGTTGTTGGCATATTGTTCAAGAATGTGCCCGGTCCATCCTGATATTCGGCTGATCGCAAAGATCGGAGTGTAGAGATCCAGCGGAATGCCCATCATGTAATAAGTCGACGCCGAGTAAAAATCAACGTTTGGATTCATTCCCTTCTTTTCCTTCATCAGATCTTCGAGCTTTCTCGACATCTCAAACCACTTTGTCTCACCGGTAACAC
>JABDJV010000491.1 GCA_013003295.1 Pyrinomonadaceae bacterium
GTGCGTGACCAAGGAAGGGAAACAGGAAATTCGCCGGAGTGAAAAGCTTCATAGATTTCGCCAACGCCTCCATATTGGAAACGTCCGCACCCTCAGGCAAGGGAATTATCGAGGGGCCGATGTTGACGAGCCCCATATTCACCCCACTTCCAACAACTAAGCCAACGACTACGGCAATAATATATTTGATGATCGGATTCATAAATTATTCTCCCACGATATATTTGACCAGACATTTTTCACTGAATTCGCACGATCAGATCCTTCTAAGCGGCCTTACCGGAACACAAAGATCCAGGTCGAAATGCTCCCAGTTGCAGACACTCTCTTTGTCTAAAAAAATTTCCAGTGCCGGTTGGTGTTCGGGCTCAAATCGGCTGTTGATCAGCCATTTGTTAAATAGATATTCAGTAGCTGTCGCGACGATCTTTATATCACCGGATACCCGCGTTACCGCATAGTCCAGCGCCGGCAGCGTCATTTCCGAGATTTCCGGGTCAAGGTCCAGCCTCGCAGATCCAGCTACGGTCAAGCATACCTCATAACGATATTTTTCCGCCGGCGTGACCTGCGGATCATCAAGCGACATCCCAAAGAAAGTGCCGGTCTCAAAAAATTCTTGTTCTTTCGCCCATTTCACCAAACGTTCAAACGCTCTTAGCACGCGGTCTTCCCCGTAAGCATCGATCACGCGGATAAACACCACCCGTCTTTCCGGAAATCGTCTTATCTCGACCGGAAATCTCGTTTCTAATTCCTCGTCGGACATTGGAATAACATACTCTTCTACCGGATGAAAGTCTTTGCAAATCTTGCTGTTTTCTATAACTCCGGTTTTTCTGTACTCACTGGGCGCGAGGCCAAAATACTTTTTGAAAGACCTCGAAAACGTAGACGAAGATGAAAATCCGCAGTTCAACGCAATTTCGGTAAGCGAATTTTTTGAGTATTTAAGGAGGCGGGCCGCCTTTTCGAGCCGCAGACGGTTTGTAAATGCATTAACCGTTTCTCCGGTAATTGCAGTAAAGATCCTGTGGAAATGAAAGGAAGATAAATATGCAACTCCGGCCAGCTCATCAAGCGACGACGACCGGTCCAGATGCGACCGCATGTAGTCGGTAACCCGATCTATTCTTTCAGTGTAAATTGATTTTGAATCCAGCGAAGAAGCCATCTTTTGAGAATTTTGAACCGAATTCCTGATCTATTCAAGGTTTCCCGTATAGCCACCCTATTTATAGGGTGGTTCCGGTTTGGGATTCGTCAGGGCGCTTTAGCGTCCGGCTTCGAACTGGCCGACTGTGTTGGAAGCACGCTGAAAGCGCGCTCTAGGCTTGGGTTTCGTTTTACCAACTCGTGAACGAGGTGGCTATACTTTTCAGACAAGGAATATACAAGCTGTGTACACCGAAGCGAACCCTTCCAAACAAATACTTTTGACATCAAAAGCAATCTTATTAACCCGGCTACGGTGGGATGCGGCTTCTGCAATTTCCCTATGCCTCGCCGCAAATACGACCTATCGATTAACTCTCCTAAATCAAATTCTTCAGGCTTGCCACAGCGGAAGGAAGAATCTCGTTAACATCTCCCTCAAGGCGCAGGGTTGCAAGCCGGTCGTGGGCGGTCGCTCCCCGGTTGATGACAACGTACGGCGCCCCGTTTTCCAGCACAGATAGCGGGACCAATGCCGCGGGCTGCACCTCCAGGGTTGAACCGATCGATACCGCGAGATCAGCCTCGGCTGCAAGGGCAAAGGCTCGTTCAAGAAGTCCTTCCGGCATGGCTTGTCCAAACGAGACCGTGGCCGACTTGAGAAATCCGCCACAATTACAGACCGGACAACTCCGCGATCGTTTAAACTCCTCAAAGGAGGGCTCCGGCGGCGTCCGCTCTCCACATTTTATGCATTCAACTTCGCGGTTTGTGCCGTGGATCTCGATCACCGAGGAATTTCCGGCGTCCTGATGAAGACCGTCGATGTTCTGAGTGACGATCGTGTCGATTTTGCCCATGCGTTCGAGCTCGGCCAGCGCTTTATGAGCGTCGCTCGGTTTTGCATCCCGAAATTGCTCAAAGCCTTCGAGCT
The DNA here is from genome assembly GCA_013003295.1 of Pyrinomonadaceae bacterium. Taxonomy (GTDB): domain Bacteria; phylum Acidobacteriota; class Blastocatellia; order Pyrinomonadales; family Pyrinomonadaceae; genus Aridibacter. Next base: position 2,090 of record JABDJV010000491.1, read on the forward strand.
TGTAGTCCCAGTGTTCGACCCGTGAGTCTTCAGACGTGAGGAAATCCTGATAATAGACCGGTTTCCTTGTTTTCCAGATCCCTTTCGGCCCTCGAAAATCAGGGATGCCCGAGCCGGTCGACATTCCCGCTCCGGTAAAAAAGAGCGGGCGTTCCGCTTTGCTTATCAGTGTTGCGAGTTCTTCCATAGAGAATTAATTTTTATCGAAACGACAATATGCGATATTCGTACATATTATATTGAATCGTGTGATTATATATAACCAATAAGTATTTTCGTGGAAAAACAAAGAAAATTACAGCTAAAGCTGATCTTAAAACTACTTGGGAAGGTGCTTACCGTATTGGCGCTGCCCTTTTTTGGCTACGGATTTAGCGTTGCGACTTCTCAGATGGTTAAGGCGGCTGCGCCAAACAATAACAGGTTAATTTCGTTTGGAATCGGATTTGTCCTTTTCCTGATCGTTTGGGTTATATTTCGAAGAGCTTTGCAGGTTGTCTGCACCTTTGAGCACGAATTAACCCATCTTGTTTTCGGATTGCTATTTTTAAAGAGGCCGCACGCCTTTGTGGTTACGTTGAGGGAAGGCGGGCATGTGAAGCTCAGCGGCAGTAACTTTCTGATATTTCTTGCGCCTTATTTTTTCCCAACGATCTCTTACTTCCTGATACCGATCGCTTTTTTCGTGCCGAGGGAATCAATGCCCGTTTATCTTTCCATACTTGGTGCGAGCGTTGCGTTTCACCTGGTATGAACATGGCGTGATCTACACTGGGAGCAATCTGACCTGCAC
>JABDJV010000287.1 GCA_013003295.1 Pyrinomonadaceae bacterium
GTCGTAGTGCGCGCCGATCACAACTGTTTCTTGTGTTTTTCCGGGCTTTTCAACAACCAGGTTTTTTACGAAATTGAAATCGTCGATTTTTACCTTTGTTTCATCCGCACCCTTGGAAACAAATAACTTCTTAACGGCGTCGAGCCTTTCACTATTTTTGCAGACGACCTTTTCGACGTCGTCCTTGATCTCGCTTTCCGTTGAAAACTTGATCCCCGATTGTGCCTGAACAACCAGAACAGTTACAAAAATCATCCAGATTGTTACGGATAAAATCTTTCCAATTCCCATTTGATTCATATTTTTGAATATCCAAACTAATGTTTGGATTCCCCCTCAATTAATCTAATAGCGTGCGGCAGGATATCCTTTAGAATCGCAAAACACTCGGCCACACCATTCGGCGAACCCGGCAAATTTATCACTAATGTTCCATTACGAATTCCGGAAACACCGCGCGAAAGCATCGCAAATTTTGTATTCCTCATCGTTTCGAAACGCATCGCTTCCGAAATTCCGGGAGCTTCTCGCTCGATCACCGCGAGCGTCGCTTCCGGGGTATTGTCCCGCTCGGCAAAACCCGTTCCACCTGTAGTCAAAATCAGATTCGCCTCAGATTCCGTCAAAGAATACAAGGTTTGCCGCAGACCCTCAAAATCATCGGTTACGATCAGCTTCTCCAGAATTTCCGCCCCGATGCTCCGAAGACATTGCGTGAGGACATCTCCCGATACATCGTCGTCTTCCGTACGTGTGTCGCTGATGGAAACTACAATTGCACGGATCTTATTTTCCATATCGATAAAATTCCTTGAGCCAACACCGGTTCATTACCACGAGCAAACCCGCATCCTCGGCCCGTTTCGCGGCAGCTTTGTCGATCACCCCTTCCTGAAGCCACACCGCTTTTGCCCCGATTGCAATTGCCTGGTCGACCGCGTCCCCGGCAAACTCCGAACGCCTGAATATATCTACCAGCTCAATTTCTCTATTAACCTCGGAGAGATTTGGGTAGGCTTTCTCGCCCAAAACTTCAGTCTCATAAGGATTGACGGGAATTACCTCATATCCCTTTTCCTGCATGAATGACGATACTCCGTTCGAGGGGCGCATCGGATTTGACGAAAGGCCAACGACCGCAATTGTCCGGCACTCACCAAGAATACGCTTTATCGTTTCTTCGCTATTTATCATAGATTATTTTACGACTGCTTCCAGTTTCTCCAGATCCTTCCGCCTCTTACCATAAAGGATACTTGCGGCTACACCGACGACAACTAAGAGCATCCCCAGCGAGGCGAACAGAGTCTGTCTCTCGCCGTATATGATCCAGCCAACAGAGATCGCATAAACGAGGCCCGTATATACAATAATCGCTACGCTGGCGGCTCGTTCCCGGCTGAATGCATTTGTCAGAAATACCTGTCCAAGCTGAGAAAATATCCCAACGAACAATAGATAGATCCACTCCATTCCAACCGGCGATTTCCACGCAAATAGCATTGCCGGAATGCTCACAACTAAACCGATGATCTGAAAGTATAGAATAATTACCAAAGGATGCTCCGTATCTTTCAAACGCCTGACGAAATTATACGCGACTCCGGAGCCAAAAGCAGCGATCACGCCGATAACCAAATAAAATAGGGACACGCGAGGGTCAAAATTCTTCATCAATAAAACGCCGCTGAATGCAATCGCGTAGAAAAACCACTGCAATACCGTAACGCTCTCTTTTAGAAAAAAGATCGCGATAAATGCCGTAAAGATCGGAGAAAGATATTGAATTGTAGTTGCGGAAGCCAGGGGAATATTCTGAAGCGTAATAAAGAACAAAACCAGTGCGACTGTTCCCGAAATTCCTCTAAATACTAAGAACGGCTTGTTGTTTCCCGCCCAATGGACCTTTGCTTGCCTAATTCCAATCCAGCAAAAAGCGCCCGCAACTATACTCCGAAAGAAGACGATCTCCATTACCGGCATCTTCGCGAGCTGCTTTACAAATACGTTTGCCATAAAAAAGGAAAACGTCGCGAGAAACATCTGCGTAATGCCGGAACTGTAGAATGTCGTTAAATTACTCGTCAAAGATTTAGCCGCTTCGCCACAAAAAAAATAACTGTCAGGATACTATATCGAAACCCGTAACGGCTATTCTGCTTTAAATATTAAAACACCTGCTTTAAACATCGGGCCAAAAATCTGCGGCCATTTGAGACCGCTTTAAACTTCACCCGTAGGCGCTTTAAATCGAGACCGCCTGCTTTAAACCTTAAACACCAAAATGAAACCGCCGCCGAAATTTGCTTTAAAATCCTAAACAATGGCTTTAAAATAGTCGTGAAAAGGCTTTAAACCTTATGAATGTGCTTTAAAAAGGGCGTTTCTTTAAACGCCCGGTGCCTGTATTACTACACATTTGCGCTTTAAAGCTTTAATCTTTGGCGCTAAACTTTTCACCAAAACCCGCCAAATCCTGACCGATTCCGCTTCAGTGCTATAAATCGCGAAACGGATCTTAAACAAATAGGATCACTTGAAATCGTTTTTCTAAAGCTTGAAGGAATCCGATTGTAATTCGACACTTTCAGCGTCGGAACCTTGTGTTTTTGTGTCCATCGGGATTCTCCCGACGCTATTGGATTTGTCACCTACGGTGACCCTTTTGTGTTCGAGCCGGTCTCCCGATGCTATTGAGATTGTCACCAACGGCTACCCGCTCTCTCAGAATCATTGAGGCAGACTTTACTATTCCTGTCGCTGAAGGCGACAAAGATAGTAGCCTGGGGTGAGCGATGCGGAACCCCAGGAAATTAAGAAGAGATCCCGTCGCTGAAGGGGACAAACAACCTTCAGATAATGAGAAATTTTATTCATCTGTTTCCACTTCGCAAATGGGCTGGATATAATCATTTCACAATTTTTCGCCAAAACCCGTAATCCGAAATTCTTTTTTTTAAGCGAATTAAAAAAAAAACCGATGTTCAAAAATGTCTTAATCCTATCTGCCTCGGTCGGTGCCGGACACGTCTCTGCCGCAAATGCAATTGAAAAAGAACTTCTAAACCAGAACGCCGCGGAAGAGGTCCGGCATATTGACGTACTAGAATACACGAATCCTCTGTTCCGAAGGCTTTACGGAAAAGCATACATCGAAATGGTCAACAAAATGCCGGAGGTTCTTGGTTGGATCTACGAGTCTCTGGACAAACCCTGGCAAAATGAAAAACGCCGGCTCGCGCTTGACCGCCTTAACACGCAGCCTTTTATCAAGCTCATAAAAAAAGAAAAACCTGATATTGCCATCTGCACCCATTTTCTGCCGGCTGAAATTATTTCCTGGCTGCGCGCCAAAGGCAAAATCGATACAAAACAGGCGATAGTTGTGACCGACTTTGATGCCCACGCAATGTGGCTGATGCACAATTACGAACATTATTTCGTCGCTCTCGATGAAACCCGCGTGCATCTTGAAAAGGTCGGTATTCGCCCCGAAACGATCTCGGTAACAGGGATTCCCATTGATCCGGCTTTTGCGGAAAAAAGAGACAAGCTCGAGATGCGCATCAAACACGGCCTTGAAAAAGACAGGCTCACAATAATCGTTTCGGCGGGTGGTTTTGGAGTTGGAAATATCGAGCTTCTTCTTGAAGCCCTGAGCGAACTGGAAACACCTTCGCAAATCGTCGCCATCTGCGGCCGCAACAAAAAGCTCAAAGCAAAGATCGATAAACTCAGCCTGGAAAAGCTAAACAATGAACGCGTAAAATTCCTGCCAATCGGCTACACAAACCAAATGGATGAGCTTATGTCCGCCGCTGATCTGATCGTTGGCAAACCTGGCGGTCTAACAACATCCGAAGCTCTTGCCAAGGGTCTGATCTTCGTCATCGTCAATCCCATCCCCGGACAGGAAGAACGCAATTCCGATCATCTCCTTGAAAAAGGCTGCGCGATCAAATGTAATACACTTCCAAGCTTGGCCTATAAGATTGATAAATTGGTAAAGGATAAGGAGAGGTTTGAGATCATAAAACGGAATATTCGACACTTTGCGTCTGCACAAAGCTCAATGAAATTAGTTAATACTATTACCCAATCGGTTCAATAAATTTTCCCATGGTGAAGAAATTATTTACCCCGCAAAACTATCGAGACTGCATTTCAAGCAGCCTCGATAGCTGAAGCACGTGGCTAGTCAGATTGATTTTCGAACGGTTTTGCATGAAATGTTATAAATAAGTTGGTTAACCATTTAGCCGAGTGTTAGTAGCCCGACCGTAAGGAAGGGCTTCCGTTGCCGGGCGGAGATAATTCCTTGGTCATAGTTGATTCTCGAAGCCCTCCTTCACAGTCGGACTACGGACACGGGATACGGGGTCAATAAGAGATTCGCGCTGAAAGAAAAGTGGATAATCTCAGCGCAAATTCTGAAAGCTGCTTCAGGGTTCGATCCGATTATGCTGCCGCTGCAATCCTTTTACACCGTTAAGTCATTTGTTTGAAACACATTTCACCAATTATTTTATGTAATGCTATTTATAATGTATGAATTGGCGAAGGTTCCGTTGGGACAAGCTAAACTGCGTGGTGGTGTGGAAATCGGGGGACCTGAACAATCAGATGTGCTCCATTCGGTGAAGTTTACAGTTCCGGTACAACCCACTGGACAAAGTGGAGTCCCAAACACATGGCAAACGCCGGTCGGAAGACACGTGCTGCTTTGAGCAGCGATAG
>JABDJV010000310.1 GCA_013003295.1 Pyrinomonadaceae bacterium
GTTCAGGCAACAGTAGACGGAACCACCACGCTTGATTTCGCACTCGAACCGGGTGACGTTACGGCGGTTGTGGATGTTACGTCAGGTAATATTGAGTCGGTTGTGAACACGACTGACGCTAGTATTGGTAACAATTTCCAGCCGCAGCAGATAACACAGTTGCCGACGAATCTTCGTCGCGTAAACGATTTGCTCAGTTTGCAGCCGGGTGTGACCCGTGAGGGATATGTTGCCGGTGGCCGAAGCGACCAATCAAACATCACGCTTGATGGAATTGATATCAACGACCAGCAGGATGGCGGTCGCAGTACTCAATTCTCGACATCGCAAGGTTCGGTGCTCCGTGCAACGACGGAATCGGTTGAAGAGTTCCGCATTACCACGACGAATGCGAATGCCAATCAAGGTCGCTCGTCCGGTGCGCAAATCTCGCTCGTTACCCGAAGTGGTACGAATGAGTTTACCGGGGCTCTATTTTACTTCTATCGTCCGACAGAATTTTCTGCGAATGATTTCTTTAACAACCTTGCTGGGGTTGAAAGACCAAGCTTGGCAAGAGATGTATTTGGCGGGAGAATCGGAGGGCCGATCTTCAAGGACAAGTTTTTCTTTTTCTACAACTATGAGGGGCAGAGGCAAACCTTAGGACAATCGGTTACCAGAACCGTTCCTCTGGCACATCTCGGTCAGGGCGAAATTCGCTTTGCCGGAACAGGTCCGAGCTGCGTCGCAGGACAATGCGTTGTTGGCTTAGCCGAATTGAACAACACGATCTATCCGGATGCCGGTACGAATCCGGTAGCAATTGCGGCTTTAGCTGATGCTGCCAATCGATACCCTTCCAATGACACATCCGTCGGTGATGGAATCAACACAGGTGGTTTCCGATTTAATGCACCGAGAACGATCTCGGAAAACACACATATTGCGAGATTTGACTGGAACGCCAGCGAAAATCAGCAACTGTTTTTCAGAGCTAACTACCAATGGGATATCTCAACAGGAACTTCTGCGTTTCCGGATACGCCGGCAACAAATTTCTGGAGTCATCCGATCGGCGGCGTAGTTGGACATAACTGGACGATCAGCGGAAATATGATCAATAATTTCCGAGCTGGATTGACCAGACAGTCCTTTAGTAACCAGGGTGATTCGGGCGATCCGAGCATAAGTTTTAGATTTGTTTATGCTCCAAGACTATTTCAAAGGAGTCTGAATCGAACTACGGAAACGTATAATTTCACCGACGATTTCACATGGATAAAAGGTAACCATACGATTCAATTTGGCGGCAACGTAAGATTGATCAAGAATCAAAGACAAAGCTTAGGGAATGCATTTGATTCAGCGGTTACTAACCCGTCGTTCTATAATTTGTCGGGTGCCGTAGTTACAAATGCATTTACGGATGCAGGTTACGTGATTGACGGGGGAAGTGTTGCTTCGGTACAAGCTGCTGCAACAGCATTGCTCGGTAGATTTTCACAATATTCGGGTAACTTTACCTTTGATATTGATGGAAGCGTTCTTCCGGCAGGAACTCCGGCGGCACGAACATTTGCAACTGAGGAATACGACGTCTATGTCCAGGATCAATGGAAGCCATTTAGAAACTTAACAATTACCGGTGGTTTGAGATATGGATTGAGCCGACCGGTTTATGAGAAAGATGGATTCCAGGTTGTACCGGATACTCCGCTTGGTGAATTCTTTGATCGTCGGGTAGCAAGCGCCCTAAACGGTGTTCCGCTAAACGATACGATCAATTTCCAATTGGGTGGACCTGCAAATAACGCACCGGGCTTCTACAAAATGGATTGGAATAATCTCCAACCAAGAGTCGCCGTTGCCTATTCACCGGATTTTGAGGGCGGGTTCTTAAGAACGCTGTTTGGCGAAGAAGGAACCTCGACGATTCGTGGCGGATTTGCAATTACCAATGACTATTTTGGTCAGCAGCTCGCGGTTTCGTTTGATCAATTGTCGACAATCGGATTTACAAGCAGTAGTACGATTTCGGCGAACACCTACGACGTCTCCGATGGCGGAAATGGTTGTACGTCGCTTCAGGGTAATGGACTTCCGGTTTGCGCTCCGCTCTTTGGAGGGTTCACGAATTTTGATATTCGAGCATTGCCGGGCGTTCCTGCACCGCAGCAGCGTTTCAGCACACCGGCTGACGGAGCACAAAGAATTGAGACTTCTTTGGATGCTACGATCGTTTCGCCGCAGCACTGGACGTGGAATGTTTCCTATGGAAGAAGTCTTCCGGCGGGAATGTATGTGGAAGCCAGCTATGTTGGACGCAGAGCGAGAAATCTTTTTGCGACCCGCGACGTTATGGCTCTCAACAACCTTGTTGACCCAGCCTCCGGAATGGACTGGTACACCGCTGCAGGATTATTAGCGCAAGCTCGGCTTGCCGATACGCCAAACGCGAATATCACTCCGATCCCCTACTTTGAGAACCTGTTTCCAGGTCTTGTAGGTCTTTTTGGTGCACCGGGAACAACGGCCACTCAGGGCGTTTACAACTTGGTTTCGCGCGTCGACGGATTCGATATACTTGACTGGACCTTTGTTCAGTTGTTGATCGATGATCGCGGCGGACTTATTAACAATGCGTTTTTCCATCCGCAGTATGCAGCATTTTCTGCATTTGGAACGACTGCAAAATCTGACTATCACGGTGGTTCGTTGAGCTTACGTCAAAGACTTGGCAATACGGTCAGCTACGATATCAACTATACGTATTCAACGTCTAAGGATAATGCGTCGGGTCTCCAAAACGGATCGTCATATGGATCTCAGTTTATTCTGAATCCGCTGCGTCCGGATGATAACTATGCATTCTCCGATTTTGATGCGCGACATTCTGTAAATGCAAACTTTGTAGTCCAATTGCCGTTTGGTGAGGGCGCAATGTTTGACGATAACGGAATGACGCTGGACTTCTTTACGGGCGGTTGGCAGATCGCGGGTGTGTACAGATTTAACTCAGGTCTTCCGATTTCGGCGCCGTTTGACCAGGCTCAGTGGGCAACTAACTGGAACGTACAGTCAAATGGAACTCCGATCAGACCCGTAACGTTTGGCGAGATCAGAAGCACACAAAATGCCTTTGCGGATCCGCAAGCGGCATTTAATTCATTCCGAAATGCGCTACCAGGCGAGACCGGTCCGCGGAACAATTTCCGTCTGCCGAGTTATCAAACCCTGGATCTTGGCTTAACAAAGAATGTTATCCTGCCTTGGAACGAGAACCACAAGCTCCAAATTAGATGGGAAGTATTCAACGTAGCAAACAAGCAGCCGTTTGCAGCTGGCAATATATCGCGAGCATCATACGGTCTGCCGCAGGATCCTGAGACTGGAACCGCTTCAGGTAACTTTGGACAAATCTATAATGCTATTCAGGGAAGTCCGCGATCGATGCAATTCGGCGTGAGATATGAATGGTAAGGTATAGATCTAATTAATTTGTTTGGGCCGGAGCGCTTTCTGCTCCGGCCCTTTTTTTGTCATCGCCTTTTATCAGATTTATTCAGCCGATTGAATTGTTGAATAAATAAATGGATTTGAAGGCGCCCGCGAATCGGCATGTAAATCGTAAACGAATCAAATTTATATAAAATCTCGCCTAAGTCCATACCCCAAAATGCGCAAGGGACCCATTTTCAAAAACTCCGATCCTCTAGCACAAAAAATCGAAAAAATTAAAAGAAAAATCAAATAGTTATTAAATCAATTCTAAACGAATCGGGCCGGGTCTCTTTTATACAAGATATCGGAACAAAAAATGCCTTTATAGCGGGTAAGTTTTTTCAAGCGATATTTTAAAAACAAATTTAGGAGGAGCTATGAGTTTTTATTCTTTTAGATACGCGGCGTTATCCGCCTTGCTGACTTTGTGTATTGTGGTACTACTGGCCGCCGGCGCATTCGCTCAATCCGGGACGTCGACGATCAACGGAAGCGTAACCGATAACAACGGCGCGGCGGTGCCGGGAGCTAAAGTCACTATCACAAACCCCGGAACGGGTTTTACAAGAACCTCTGTGTCGGGCAACGACGGCAAATACAGTTTTCCCGGTATCCCGCCGGCGACATATCGGCTCGAGGTCGAAGCGGGTAATTTTAAGAAGGCGGTAAACAACAACGTTCAGGCTTTGGTTGATCAAACGGTATCGATCAACGTAAATCTTGAACCGGGCGATGTCACGGCCACGGTTGACGTTACGACCGATACGATCGAGTCGATCGTAAACACTCAGGATGCGAGCATTGGTAATAACTTTGTTCCAAAACAAATCACGCAGCTCCCAACGAATCTAAGACAGGTAAACGATCTGCTCAGTCTGCAGCCGGGCGTTACCAGGGATGGTTATGTTGCCGGCGGCCGAAGCGATCAGGCGAACATCACTCTTGATGGTATTGACGTAAACGATCAGCAGAACGGCGGTCGGACCGCTCAGTTTCAAACCACTCAGGGTTCGGTCCTAAGATCCACAACGGAGTCAGTTGAGGAATTCCGAATCACGACGACCAATGCCAACGCAAACCAGGGCCGTTCATCCGGGGCACAGATCTCACTAGTAACAAGAAGCGGCTCAAATGATTTTCACGGAGCCGGATTCTATTTTTACCGGCCGACAGAATTTTCCGCAAACGATTTTTTCAACAATGCCGCGGGCAGATTCACGGCAAACGATCAGGCCGTCATTGACGGCGTTGCCGGAGTAGGAGCCGAAAGAGCGCCGCGTCCGAGCTTAGCCAGGGACGTTTTTGGCGGAAGATTGGGAGGGCCAATTTTCAGGGACAAGGTCTTTTTCTTTTATAACTATGAGGGACAGAGACAAACGCTCGGAACCCCGGTCGTAAGTCTCGTACCCCTGGCGCATCTTGGACAGGGTGAAATTCGATTTGCAGGTACCGGACCAAGCTGTGTGAATGGGCAATGTGCGGTCGGACTTGCTGAACTAAACAATGTCATTTTTCCTGAGGTCGGGATCAACCCTGTTTCACTGGCCGTATTGGCAAATGCGTCCACACAGTTTCCCGCAAATGATACATCCCTGGGAGACGGCGTCAATACGGGCGGATTCAGATACAATGCACCGACAACGGTTGCTCAAAACACCCATATCGCCCGATTCGACTGGAACGTAAACGATTCTCAACAACTATTTGTCAGGGGCAATTACCAACACGATCTTACGAGCGGAAGCACAAATCCGCTTTTTGCGCCTGCCTTTCCGGGCACGCCCGGGATTTCGTTGTGGAGCCATCCGATCGGATACGTGGTCGGACACAACTGGACGGTCAGCGGCAACAAGGTCAACAATTTTCGCTACGGGTTAACCCGTCAGGCTTTCAGCCAGCAGGGAGATTCTTCGGATAACAATATTAGTTTCAGGTTTGTCTATGCGCCCAGTGGTTTTAACCGAACGCTTAGCAGAGTTACTGAAACACATAACTTTACCGATGATTTTACCTGGATCAAGGGAAACCACACCCTGCAGTTTGGAGGTAATGTTAGGATCATTCGTAATAAGCGAAGCAGTTTGGGAAGCGCGTTTGATACTGCCGTTGCGAATCCATCGTTCTACAATTTATCCGGTGCTGTTTTAGACGGAGCATTTACCAATGCCGGCTATACGATCGGCGGCGGACAAACCGCGATCGTTCAAAACGCAGCTTCGGCGCTGATCGGTAGATTCTCACAATACTCAAGTAATTTTACCTTTGACCTCGATGGAAGCATCCTTCCGGCGGGAACTGCGTCGAATCGCAATTTTGCTACGGAAGAGTATGATGTTTACCTTCAGGATCAATGGAAGCCATATCGAAATTTAACGATTACCGGCGGACTGAGATACGGCTTGAGTCGCCCGGTCTATGAAAAGAATGGGTTTCAGGTTGTTCCGGACACACCGCTCGGCGACTTTTTCGATCGGCGTCGTGCGAGCGCCGCACAGGGAATTCCTCTAAACGATCCGATCAATTTCGTTTTAGGCGGACCGGCCAATAACGGTCCGGGTTTTTATTCGATGGATTGGAATAATTTGCAGCCGCGGATAGCTGCAGCATGGTCGCCTGATTTTGAGAAAGGGTTTCTCGGGATGCTGTTTGGATCTGAGGGAACGTCGACGATCAGGGGTGGTTTTTCGATCACTAATGACTACTTTGGCCAGCAATTGGCCGTTTCGTTTGACGGGCTTTCGACGATCGGATTTACCAGCAATTCAGGTATTTCGGCCAATACCTATGACGTTACCGGCTGTAATGGACCAATATCACCGACGGGAACCCCGCCTTGCGCACCATTGTTTACCGGATTTAACCAGGACATCAGAGCGCTCCCTGGAATTCCCGCACCTACCCAGCTTTTTAGCACTCCGGCCGATCAGAGTCAGCGGATCCAAACATCCCTGGATTCAACGATCGTGTCGCCGATCCACTACAGCTGGAACGTATCGTATGGACGGAGCCTACCGGGCGGGATGTACTTTGAGGCAAGCTACATCGGACGCCGCGCGAGAAACCTTTTTGCAACGCGTGACATAATGGCTCTTAACAATCTGGTCGACCCGGCCTCCGGCACCGATTGGTATGCGGCCGCCGGTCAGCTGAACCAGCTGACTCTTGCCGGAACCGCGAATGCGAATATTCCGAATATCCCGTATTTTGATAATCTATTTCCTGATCTTGCCAACTTTGCCCCCTTTGGAGTAGCCAGTCTTTCGGCGGCCGCAAATCTTGGGCCAAATACGACGCCTACCCAGGCGGCGTATTTCATAAATCAAAATTTTGCGGGAAGCGACTGGACCTTTTTACAGGCGATTCTGGATGACGCAAACATTCCAAATGCCTTCTTCCACCCTCAGTACGCTGCGTTTTCTGCCTTTGGGACAACCGCATCATCGGATTATCACGGCGGTTCATTCTCTCTCCGGCAGCGACTCGGTGAAACCCTGACCTACGATGTCAATTACACTTATTCAAAATCAATTGACAATGCTTCCGGACTCCAAACCGGACTCTCTTACGGTTCCCAGTTCATTCTCAATCCGTTAAGACCGGATGACAGTCGTGCGGTATCAGATTTTGATACACGCCATGTTGTAAATGCCAATTTCGTATTCCAGCTTCCGTTTGGAAAAGGAAGAATGTTTGACGAAAGCGGAATGACGCTCGACTTTTTCTTAGGAGGTTGGCAGTTGGCGGGTGTATACCGTTTCAATACCGGACAACCGATAAATACACCTTTCCAAACAGGGCGCTGGGCAACAAATTGGAACGTCCCGTCGACGGCTGTTCGAATTGCTCCGCTGACTGTTCAGCATAACCGCGATACGCAGAACGTTTTTGCCGACCCGCAGGCGGCTCTGAATTCGTTCAGAGCTCCCGCTCCGGGAGAAACGGGAGACAGAAATGCGATCAGGCTGCCGGGCTATCAAAGCCTGGATCTTGGGTTAACTAAGAACATTATGCTGCCTTGGAATGAAAACCATAATCTGCAGATCAGATGGGAAGTATTTAACGTTACCAATTCGCAATACTTTACATCTGCGGTTCGGAGCCGTTCGGCTTGGGGGATCGGTTCTGACCCGACAAATGCGACCGCAGCTCGTGATGCCCAGGGTAATTTCCTTTTTGGAAAGATCCTTGACAGCATTCAGGGCAGCCCGCGGTCGATGCAGTTCGGAATTAGGTATGAATTCTAATCTTGGATGGTGAGAAACCTGAACGGCCAGGGCATTTGGGCTCTGGCCTTTTTTTAGGTGGCGGCAAAAGAATCGTTGCCGGTCGGTTCGACCAAGTGGCGGGTATCGTTAAGAGCAACGACCCTTATGTTTCTTTTTCCGCGTATTTCGAATCGGTTTATTCCGCAGTTTGAGGTCGCGAGCCAGGGTGTCGAAACCGTACTTTTATTGATCGCGCCCATCAGGTAAAGCGACAAAAAGCATATTGTACCGGTATGAGAGTATATCGCGATACGTTTGCCCCGATATGCACTCAATACTTCGCTCAAGGCGCCGGTAGCCCTCTTCAGGAGCTCGCGATAGCTTTCGCCATCGGTGATCTTTTCGTTTATATTCCGGCAGACAAGATCGTGATAATCCCTTGGATATTTTTCTTTTGCCTCGTTAAAAGTGAGCCCTTCCAGGACCCCTACGTCCCGCTCGCGAAAAGCCTTGGTTTTATTCAGATAGACATCTAGAAGTTTTGAGGCCGGCTTGGCCGTCTCAATTGCCCTTGGAAGATCGCTCGAATAGATTACGGATATTTTTTCCTTCTTTAACGTTTTTGCGGTAATTTCCGCCTGCGAAACGCCTAATTCTGAAAGGGGTGTCAGGCTGTGTCCGCCAAAGCGTCCTTCGACGTTCTTTGCTGATTGTCCATGTCGAATAAGATAAAGTCTTGTAACGGGCATCTGATGTTATTCGAATACGCGGGGATTTATTTCGGGTTTACGCAGGTGAAGCGGATACTGTTTCAGATTGTAGTTTTTCAGTTTGATAATGAGTGATCAGAGCGTCGATTATTTCATCGAGTGCTCCTTCCATTACCAGATCGAGCTGGTGAAGGGTCAAGCCGATTCGATGATCGGTCACGCGATTTTCCTTGAAGTTGTAGGTGCGGATCTTCTCGCTTCGATCGCCGCTCCCGACCATCGATTTCCGCTCGCTTGCCATTTCTTCGTGCTGTTTTTGCTCTTCAATTTCCTGCAGCCGGGCACGCAGGACCTTCATTGCCTTATCTCTGTTCTTTATCTGAGATTTCTCGTCCTGCATAGATACGACCAAACCGGTCGGCTCATGGGTAATCCGAACCGCCGAATAGGTGGTATTGACCGATTGTCCACCCGGTCCGGACGAGCAAAAGGTATCAATACGGAGATCATTCTGATCGATCTCGATATCGACTTCTTCTGCTTCGGGAAGTACCGCTACGGTAATTGCCGATGTGTGAATACGTCCGCTCGATTCCGTCTGGGGAACCCGCTGCACGCGGTGAACACCCGATTCATAACGCATCTTGGAATAGACGCTGTCACCCTCGATCATCGCAAACGCATCCTTTATTCCCCCAACGCCGGTGTCCGAAGCTTCCATCACTTCCATCTTCCAGCCTTGGTTTTCAGCGTAGCGGGCATACATTCTCAATATTTCTGCGGCAAATAGTGTGGCCTCGTCGCCTCCCGTTCCGGCCCGGATCTCAACGATCACGTTTTTCTCGTCATTCGGATCCTTCGGAATAAGAAGAATTCTCAGCTCCTCTTCTCCTTTTGAATATGCTTCTTCGAGTTCTGAGATCTCGAGCTCGGCTAACTCCCTCATTTCCGCATCTTCGGTCGCTTCCAGAACTTCTTTAGCACCATCGAGATCATCTTTGACCTTGCTTATCTCCCGATACTTCTCGACCACCTCACCCAGAGACTTATGCTGCTTCATAAGCTTTGTGTAAGCATCGATGTCCGAAGTAACATCCGGCTCAGAAAGCTGTTTATTGAGTTCTTCGTAGCTTTCTTCGATCTGTGCGAGTTTTTCGAGCATAATTTTAGACGGCCGCTTCTAGTTTTCCATCTTCCGACGATATATTCTCCGTTGGCTCGAATTTAAGCGATTCTTTTAGTGCTGTGATCGCTACTTCGAGCTGATCGTCATCGGGGTTTTGGGTGGTAATATTCTGCAGCCAAATTCCCGGAAGTGTTATTAGCTTAAACACCGCGCTGGTTTCCTTCTTGGCAGCGTATCGGATGATCTCATAAGAAATACCGGCAACCAGAGGCATCAAGATGATCCTCACCACCAGGTTCAGCCACATTTGTTCGAAATTAATCACCGAAAATAAAACTATCGCAACAAGCATTACGACCATTAAGAACGATGTTCCGCATCTTGGGTGCTGCCGTTTCTGAACATCTGCGTTCTTCACGGTCAAATTCAGGCCCTTTTCCCATGCAAACACGGTCTTATGCTCGGCGCCGTGATACTGGAAAACGCGGTGTATGTCTTTCAAATAGGACATCGAAAAGATCATCACCACAAAAAATACCATCCTGATAAGGCCGTCAATAAGATTAAAAAGAATCCAGCTCTCCGGTTTTACTTCCCAAATGTAGGCCTTGATCGTCATCCACCAACCGGCATCGGCCAATAGCGTCGGAGCCTCGGCCCAGCCAAGCGCGATAAACATTACATTTGTCAGAATAAGCGGCGCGACAATAAACAACAGTATGTTAAATCCAAGGGCGAATATGATCGAACCGATCGTGCTCGCCGATTGTTTTGCCTTTTCCGTCTTCGAAGGTTTCTCGTCGGTTTCGGAAACGGTCATTTTCGCAGGTGCTTTTGTAAATTCCTCATCGAGGGTTCCCTCAACCAAGGCTTCTTCCGTTTGAGTGCTCTCTGCTTTTTCCCGCGCTTCCTGCTCTTCCATATCTTGCTGAGCGATATTAGCCGAGTAATTGAGCGCCTTGATTCCAAGTGCCAAAGACTGGATCAACGTTGCACCGCCGCGAAGCACGGGGATGTCTAGCAATTTATATTTATCGCTCCATTTTGAAAGTTCTTCGGCCGTGTGTACGAT
>JABDJV010000313.1 GCA_013003295.1 Pyrinomonadaceae bacterium
GTCAAGCTTGAGGCCGAGCTGCTTTCCGACGGAAGGTTTATTGAGCCGTTGGATAGCCGGGCGGCAAATCAGCTCCGGTTTAGGGGCGAAAACAATATTACCAACCGATCGGCGGTGGTAAATCTGATAAAGATGGCCGAGGGAGGAAAAGGGCGTTATGTTCACGCGGAATACGACCTCCAAAAGGATTTTGACGATCTTTTCCCGGGCGTAAAAGTAGATGTTATTGGTCCTCCGACGATAAAGCAGTATTCAAAAATTAAAAGACAGCGCTCTGAGGATAAAAATGAATTTTGGCTCGAGCAGGCGCTCAACAAGAATTTCTGGGCCCTTCAGGCGGAAACCGCGAAATCCATCGGCCAGGAAAAAAAATCAAAGCAAATAATACGCGAAAATCCTTTTCCGGATGCGCCGAGTTTTGATGGCGAGAATATCCCGCCCTATACACGTTGGTTTATCCGCCGTCTGCGCCATCTGCGCGGAAACCAGCTGCTAAACATTGTCAGGATCCTTGATCGGGCGATGAACAATACGAGTGTCATTCTCCTGTTTGAGATCAGCGGTCAAAAGATGCTTTTTTCCGGCGATGCCCAGATCGAGAATTGGCAATTTTGTCTTGATAATCCGGAAACCATGGAAAAGCTTGAGGATACTAATCTCTATAAGGTCGGCCATCATGGAAGCCGAAATGCGACTCCGAAAACTCTTTGGAATCGATTTAAGAACAAGGGTTTGGATAAAAATGATCCGAAGCGTCTTAAAACCGTGATCTCAACGATGCACGGGAAACATGGACATAGCGAAGAAACCGCCGTGCCCCGCAAAACGCTGGTAACGGAGCTAAAGGAAAACAGCGAATATACGACGACCGAGGAAATCAAGTCGATGGATATGCCTTTTGTCGATGTCGAAATAGATCTGTGAGCGGGAGCCTCTCGTGTTTGCTCGAGAGACAACACGGGCCGAAAAGTAAGCTGTTTGATTCACCGGTTGACCGAATAGATAAGGAAAGATCATTGGATAATTATACGGAGTATTCAGAATGTCGTTTTTATTAGTTCCAAATGAAGTTGCTTCCGATTCGGCAAACCTTTGGATCGGTGTAGTAAACGAAGGGGTGGGCCTTTCGGATGCGTCGCTCATGTATAACGGCAACTCATTCGATCTAACGCAAGGCTGGCAGACTTACCGCACACGAAGCGGCTTTAACGCCGTCCGCTATCAACATATAAAACTGCAAAACCTGAGCCCGCGGACCGATTATATTCTTGAGTTTTCAACCGGCGGAAAAAGCAGGGCAAGCGGCCGAATCCGGACATTGCCCGAGGAATTACCGACGATTTTTGAGAGACCTTTCAATGTTTTGCTTGCCTCTTGTTTTGCGTCTTCGCGTTCGGAGAGTATTCTCCTCGGCAGCTCATATTTGAATCTGCAGAAATATCACAACGACAAAACCGATATCAAAATTCTTTGCGGTGACCAGGTTTATCTCGATGATCCGGCGGTGTATTTTCTAAAAAACACCCATTCATACAATGACCTTGAAGACCTGCTGTTTGCGAATTATGTCAGGACATGGACCCAAAACCAATTCCTGACCGGATTTCAGCAATTTCTTCAAAACGGGGCAAATTTCTTTAGCTCCGACGATCACGAATTTTGGAATAATGCGCCAAACCGGGCGACCCTGATCCGGGATAGCTGGCGGCGAAAAGGAAGGGAAAACTGGCTTGAAATTGCAAAAAATTTACTTGGTATTTTTCAACCTCGTTCGTCGAAGCCGACATTTAATGTCGGAACACTTTCGTTCTTCAACGCTGATACGCGGATAGATCGGGATGCCGACCGCGATAAATTTATGACGACGGTCGATTTACTCTCGATCGAGCACTGGGTTCAGACTTTAAAAGGTGTCGGTGTGTTGATTATAGGGCAGCCGTTATTTGCCGAAAAGGCAGGATTTTTCGGCGGCCGTTTTGGCGATTGGAATCTGCCTAACTACGAGCAGTATAAGGATCTTGTACGGATCCTTAACCGTACAAATCATTCGATCCTCGTGCTGACCGGGGATGTTCATTACGGCCGGATCTCTCATTGCCAAGTGCGGCCAAATATATTTATCTACGAGATCATTTCGTCGCCCACGGCGTTGGTGAACCCGTTAGTCGGCGGCTCGTGGAGCGAAGCACCCGGCTTATTTCCGGTCAATAGTATTCCGGGAACCGTCCAGAAACGGGTAAAAAGCGATTTTAAATACAAGGAAACGAAAAACCATTTTCTTACCCTGAGTTTTCAAAAAGAGGGGGGAAAAACGAGAATTGTTCTGAAGGTCTGCGAAATAGCCGGCAACGGCCAGATGCCAAAGCCCGTGAAGGTCGATGAATTTACACTTTTTTAGGAGAAAAATATGATTGCAAATAATGTGTCACCCGACGTTCGGAAAAACCGCAAGTTTAAGAGGGTTTTGGCCAAGCAGGGCGAAACAAACGGAGCCTGGCTCAGACGTGTCATCAAGGAAAATGAATTCGCCAAACAAGGGCTCTTGCTGATCGGCGGCAGCTCGACTCCCGATTTTCATATTCGCGTCGCTCAATCTTATCTGCGACATGACCTTTCCCCAAGCTACTGGTCGCATGTTGGGATTTTGAAAGATTTGAGTTCGTTCTATTCCGTTCCGCTTCAATGGTGCGACGAGCTCGCAGAGATGCCGAGACGCAATGGAATAC
>JABDJV010000314.1 GCA_013003295.1 Pyrinomonadaceae bacterium
ATAGTGATCAGCCAAGCACGACAGGCAAAGAGGAAAATTATGTGAGACTAAACAATCTTGGTGTAAGCGAGGCGCGAATAAATGGCGATTTCGTCGCTGCCGGCGAGTATTTTAAGCAGGCTCTCGAGAGTCAGCCGGGCTGTTTCATATGCCGATATAACCTGGGAAGATCCTTTATCGCAACAAACCAATACTCCGACGCGCACGGGATCTTTGAGCGGCTGGTCAGGGAAGACCCAAAATCTGCAGGCGCGCTCTCGAGTCTGGGAGAAGTATTGAGTTTGCTTGGCGACGACCCTGGGGCAATTCCACTGCTTGAAAAATCACTGGATCTTGACCCAAACGATGCAATTACCCTAAACAACTACGGGATTTCATTGCACAACACGCAAAATTTTAAAAAGGCCCTTAAAGCCTTTGATCAAGCGATCGCAATACAACCAAACATGGCGGAAGCACACAATTATCGCGGTATCACACTTTATCAATTAGGCAAGAAGAAGAAAGCGCTGAAAAGCCTGCGTCGTGCCGATTCGCTTCAGCCGAACGTCGCTGAAGTTAAGAACAATCTTGGGGTCGTTCTCGAAAAACTGGGGAAGAAAAAGCAGGCGCTGAGCCATTATCTGGAGGCGGTCAAAATAAGGCCGAATTTCGGCAATGCAGTCTTCAATCTTGCGCTTATATATATTCGCATCGGGAAACGAGACGAGGCTCAGAAACAGCTCAAGTCGCTTGAGAAGTTTGACGCCTTGCTTGCAAGAGAGTTGAGAAAAGTGCTTTGGGGTAAATACGTTGTCGATGCCTCAGCAGCAAGGTTCAAGAATTGAGCCTGTGCATTTGAATTAGTAAGACTTGTTCGCTGAAATTTTAGAACTTTGGCGAACAAGTCGTATTTTGGTTTTCGGCAAACGAAACTGCGTAAAAAACTATTTTTTTCGGATTTCTTCTTCCCATGTACATATGTACCCGATTGAAAACAAAAAGGATCCGCTCCAAACGTGGCTGGCAATATTTGCCGGATGGACATTTGTGGCTCTCGTTTTTGCTTTTACGTACTTCTTTCAAGGTCAATTGTCGGCGAAGTCGATTCCATTCGGACGGTTTCTGCTATGGCAGATAGCATCCTGCTACGTTTGGTTTTTGCTGACGCCGCTGATCCTTTTGGCGACAACACGATTTCTACCCGAAGGTAAGCGGTTTTATCGAAATTTGGTTTTATTGGTTTTAAGCGCACTCGGCATCCTCGCTCTTCAGCTTGGGATCAATGCGTTTATTCTTCCTCCCCTCGGTTTTCCTTCAAATCGCAGATTCGATACCTTCTTTGAGGCATACCAGTTTATGGTCGTAAGCCTCCTTCCGCTGAGCGTGATGCTATATCTGATGACGACCGGGGCGGTCTTTGTCAGCATTTATTATCGCAAGTACAGGAATCGGGAGTTGATCAACTCACAGATTGAAGGAAACTTAACAAAAGCCAGGCTTCAGGTATTGCAGATGCAGCTCAGACCTCATTTTCTTTTTAATACGCATAACGTCATTTCGCAGTTGATTCATAAAGATCCGGATTCAGCCGAACGCCTACTTAATAATTTGAATGATCTTCTGCAAAATTCTGTCGAGAGGTATGAAGAAGCGGAAATTCCGCTAAAGAGGGAACTTGAGTTTATCGAAAAATATTTGGAGATCGAGCAAGTGAGATTTGGCGAGCGTTTAAATATTGAGATGAAAATAGATCCGGATGCTCCGGCGGCCCTGGTTCCATATATGATCCTGCTGCCGCTTATCGAAAATGCTGTCAAGCATGGTATATCGCCTCAAATCAACGGTGGAAAAATAGAGATCGTGTCGAGAAAGGAAGGCGAGCACTTATTACTGAAGGTCGCAGATAATGGTGTCGGAATCGCCAATCATGAAGCCAACAAACTCTCTGCCGGAATTGGGTTGGTAAATACAAAGTCACGTCTCCTTCATCTTTATCAAGACCGCCAAACTTTTGAGATCTATTCGGAGGATCAAAAGGGTTTTCTTGTCCGAATAAAGATCCCTTTTAAAAGGAGAGATGAATCCGTACGTAATAATAATGTATAGGCAAGATGAAAGAATTCGGACACGAATCGTTAATGATAATGACCTGGCAGGTGCATAGACCGAGCGATTGCTTTGTGACGAAGCCGAGCTTCATCCCCTTTTTAGCGGCGACTATTCGGTAATATTGCAGGACGAAAATGAACTTTCAATAAGCCCGCACTATCAAAAATGACTGCCCGAACAAATCTAAAATCTCAGAATTTTCTCCCCAAGATCGATAGTGCAATCCCAGCAGCCGATTTTACTTACCGGCACTACAGCCCGCTTCTTTCGGTCATTCTGAACGGCCTACCGTTCAATCTGCAATAATTTTGCGCAAATTAACGTTAAACAATGTAAAAAAGTGTTGACATATGTTTTGCAATCCTGTAACTTTAGAGAGTGAAGACACGCGAGTGTTTTGCGCATCGTCACTTTATGAAAAAAGCAACCAAGATTAGAGAGCTCACCAAGAGCTTTAAGATCGAGAGAAAATAACGAAAAGGGATTCTGATTCAATTATTACTTTTACCCTGTCAAAAAATCCTGTCTTTTCCGTCAATCGAAAATAAGGTGACAAAATCCTTCAGATTGTCAGAATCCCAAATCGTTATTTCAACAATATCCATAGACTAAGAATCAAAGATTGACCCAAAAGCAATTAAGGAGAAAAAGAAACAATGCTGTTCGGTAAAAAGAAAGGCGTTTTCGGTCTCGATATAGGTTCGAGTTCGGTGAAGATCGTTGAACTCGACGGAAAATCAAACAAATTAAACCTGGTGAACCTGGGTTTTGAGAATTTGCCAAACGACACGATCGTTGATGGACAAATAATGGAGCTCAACGCGGTTTCGGAAGTTATCCAAAACGTATGCGGCTCACACAATATTAAATCAAACGAAGTTATCACCAGCGTTAGCGGTCACTCAGTAATCATAAAGAATATTGTCTTACCGCCGATGAGCATTGAAGAGCTTGAAGAGTCAATCGACTGGCATGCTGAAGAGCACATTCCTTATGACCTTTCCGAGGTAAGTCTTGACTACCACGTTATGGAAGAAGACGAGGAAACGATGCAGGTTTTGATCGCGGCATGCAAGCAGGAAAGATTGGACAACATTAAGCAGGCCGTTCAGCTATCGGGCAAGAACCCGAAGATCATCGATGTTGATACCTTTGCTCTCCAAAATTGCTACGAAGTCAATTACAAGCCGGATGAATCTCAGGTGGTAACACTCCTTAACATTGGCGCTTCAACCATGAACGTCAACATTGTTAGAGGCGGAACATCGCTTTTTACCCGAGACATCACAGTTGGCGGAAGCCAATTTACAGATATCCTCCAGCGCAGCCTGGGCTACAGCTATGAAGAAGCTGAGGCTGTCAAGCGTGGAGCTACCGACGCAGTTGAAAACGTTGAAGAAACTGCCATCGAACCACTAATGGAAAACGTAACCGAAATGGTCGCCATGGAAATTCAAAAGACATTCGATTTCTATCGAGCGACCACTGAAGACGATGAGATCGCGGTAGAAAAATTACTGCTTTCGGGCGGCGGTTCAAAGCTTTCCGGGTTAAAAGAAGATCTTGCAGAAAAGCTCGAGCTTCCGGTTGAAGTATTGGATCCATTCAAAGAGGTAAGTGTTGATACACGTAAATTTGATCCTGACTATCTGAACGAAATTATGCCTGAAATGGCGGTTGCTGTTGGTTTGGCAATACGAGGAGCGGAATTGAAATGATTAAAATTAACCTATTAGATTCAGTTACAGAAAGACAAGGCGGAGCATCTGCCGCGGTTGAGAAGAAAGTTTCCAACCCGATGTCTCGTTTTCTACTAATGAGTATTGCCGTATTCACCTTGTTTATCGCGGTCGTTGGTTGGGATTTCATCAGCACACACCGCGCAAAAGCAGAGGCTGAAAGACAGCTTGCCGAGCAGAAGAAGATCGCTGAAGAGCTTGCAACCGTAATGAAAGAGCAGCAAGAGCTTGAGCAAAAGATCGACAACATCAACAAGAGGATCGAGGCGATCAAGAAGCTTAGGAATTCGCAAGCCGGTCCAAGTGCGGTGCTCGAATCCATTCGGGAAAGAATCGGAATGACGCCGGACATCTATTTGGATAGTGTCGAGCAAAAAGGCGATCAGCTGACCGTAAAAGGCAGCTCGCCAAACGAAACTTCTATCACGCAGTTCGGCCGCAGCCTTGAATTTTCTTCGGGATTATTTACCAACCTGAGTATTGAAACCCAGCGAAAAGAAATTCAAAGTCAGCAAGTGAACGAAGTTACCGGAGTTGAAACACCAAAGCTTGAGGTAATTGAATTTACCATCCGATGTGCCTACACTCCGGAAAATGCAAACAAGGATAACGACTCTACGACTGCTTCAAATGGATCGGGCGGTCAAGATAAGCCGGATTCGGGAAGTTCAGAAGCGCCCAAGGTCGCGCAAAACTAGAAGCAGTAAATTCGAAGATGTTTTTTTGAAAGAAAACAAAGAAATAAAAGGATATTGGAACAATGAATAAATTCAAATCATTAGCTTGGCACTGGCAACTACTAGTACTAGTAGGAATCGCATCCGTGATGTACTTGTCGATCTGGTACTTTTTTACCAGCGCGACACGGGCTCAAACTGCAGAAATAAATGAGCAGGTTTCGCAGCTGCAGTCAAAGAACCAAGCGGCACAAATCGCCACCCAAAGGATTAATGAATTCCGATCTAAGTTTGCAGCCAAAGAGCAGGAATATGATGAGCTGAAAGTTCTTCTGCCTGAGCAGCGCGAAATTACAAACGTTCTTCAGGGACTGCAGGATTCCGCAAGCGTCAGTCGTTTGATCGTTAATCGGTTTTCGCCGAGAGACGATACTCAGCAGGATTTCATCATGGCGAAGCCGGTCGAAGTTGAAGTTGACAGTAATTTCAATAACCTGCGCGATTTCTTTGACAAAATGGCGAAGCTCCAACGGATCGTTTCAATAACGGATTTCAGCTTAAAGCAGCTGGATAAGCAGACGGCAAACAAAACTCTTCACGCACAGTTTTTGCTTACCGCATATTATGCATCGCCTGAAAACCTGAATGAGGTTGGCGCTCCGGCGGTCGGACCCGACGGAAAACCGCTTCCTGCTAATGCGCAGCCTGCAGTACCCGGCGCTCCGGCACCCGCAGCACCAGCCGCTCCGCCAGCAGCACAATAGCGAGAATTCAAGTAATTATTAGCCTTAAAGAGAGTAAAAAAATGATGAATAAAGCACATATCATAAAAGTTTTGAGTTTGACCTTAGGCACAATTGCCCTTGTCTTTGTGAGCGGGTGTTTTGAAGAAACTTTTGCGCAGACTTCGCGCGATCCGTTTACAAAAAATCCGATCCTAGCGAAGAAGGACAGAATCGTCAGACCAAGATCGACCACGAAGCCGGGTTCAAGCTCAACTGGGGCAACGAAAAAGCCGGTTAAGAAAGGACCGTACGTTGTCGAGGCACCTTCGGCTGAAGCTCGAATTAACTATTACAAGCAAGTGCGACAGTCAGCCGCGGAAAACGGACAGCCGATTCCGAAGCCGACATCGGTTCTTCTCTTGGACGAACTTTCGGTTTCAGGCATTTTTAAGACTCCGAGAGGATATGCGGCAATAGTTAAGGCCAAACCGATCAATCTATCGTACACGATTTATCCGGGTGAAAAGTTCTTTGACGGGCAGCTCGTAGCGGTTGAAGAAAACCGTTTGATATTTAGAAAGATCACCAAATGGAGCACCGGTAAATTCGTTTCGACCGTAGAGAACAAACCACTTCGTAAATATACGGATCAACAAACTTTCCAAGGCACAGCTCCTGTAGATGCTTACACGAGCGCGCCTGAATCTGCTGATAAAACTGCTTCCAATGCAGCGAAAGAATCGGATTCGGACAGTCCTTCGAAAATAGTCTCGCCGCTTGAGGAGGCTAAGAAAAAGGAAAGCTCTGATGCTAAAGAGGCTGCTGAGGCAGACTCCAAAGACAAAAAGGGCAAATCCAAAAGCAAGAAAAAAGCTAAGGTTGCCAAGAAGCAGTAGTTTTATCTATCCAAAGCGCGTTTGGCAGCACCAACGCCGTCGCGTTCCATTCAAACACCCTTCTATCTAAATAATCTCTTTTAAGACAAGAGATAACTTTGTGAGGTAAGAAACAATGACTTTTCTTCAGAAAACGGGCAGTATCAGCATAAAAGCAATACTCGCTTTAGTAATGACAAGCTGTTTAGCCTTTTCGGTTCTGGCTCAAGACATTGAGCCTGCTAACCAAGGCAAAATGTACGGCGAGCCTGGATTTGTTGGCGAACCGGTAAATTTAAGCGTTGTAAATGCTGATATTCGTGACATCTTGAACTACATCACGGAACAGTACGGAATCAACTTCGTTATCGATAAGTCGGTAAAAAACGTTCCGGTTACAATCAACGTAAATAACGTTCCCTGGAATGTGGCTCTTGATTCGGTCTTAAGATCACAGGAGCTTGGAGTTCAGGTAAACGGTCCTATTCTTCGAATCGCTGAAGCAAAAGTTCTAGCGGATGAAGGCGAAACAGCTCGAAAGGCGGCTGAGAACCAATTGGACGGATCACCTTTATATACAGAATTCATTCGCCTTAACTACGCGCGTGCGATCAACACGCTGGGCGGAGAAGCCGGAACATCCGGTGGATTCGTTGGCGGACAAACGAGCAGTAGCGGCGGCGCTGGTGCCGGTAACAGTGCTGACCAGGGAATCCTCGGAATCGTTTCTAAGCGTCTTTCACGCAGAGGTTCGGTTGAGGTCGATGGTCGCAGCAACACGCTTATCATTACCGATGTTAAGCAAAATATCGACGCACTTCGAAAATTGGTTTTCTATCTTGATCAGCCGACATCGCAGGTTGAGATCGAAGCCAGAATCGTTGTAGCAACACGAACATTCAGCAGAGATCTTGGTTTCCAACTCTCGGCTGTGATATCGGACACAACTCGCGGAGCCGGCGGAATTCTATCGACATTGCCCGGCAGCGCGAACAACACAGCTACAACCGGAAATGGCAATCAGGGTAATCCTGGAGCAGGATTCAGTTTCCCCGAGCCAAACGGAAATCTCGGTGGGGCGGCAAATACGATCATCGGTCTGACAACGGGTGTTTTTGGTACCGCCAGAATCAACGCCTTGTTAACCGCAGGAGAGCAAAAAGGTAATGTTAAGACGATTGCAACACCACGTGTTACAACTCTTAATAACCGGCCGGCTGAGATCGAAAGTGGTCAGCAGATTCCGGTAGTGACCGTTCAGCCAGGCAGCGAGCAAGGTGCCGCTTTAGTTGCAACAACAGAATATGTTCCTGTTCCGTTGAGACTTGCGGTAACACCGCAGATCACCAACGTTGGAACGGTGATTCTCAAAGTTGTCGCGGAAAACAACTCCATCCCGCCAAACGCTGGTGGTACACCGGCAATTACTTCGCAAAGAATGAAAACCGAAGTAATGGTTCCGGACGGAGGAACAACCGTTGTAGGTGGCGCTCTGTTTGATTCAGAAAGTGAAATAAGAGACCGAACACCGGGACTTTCAAAGATCCCGCTACTCGGTAACTTGTTTAAGCGAAAGCAGATAGCACGCAACACTAATGAGATTCTATTCTTCATTACACCGCGTATCTATCGACCGGATTACAACGGAAAGCCGACATCGGGCAAGGTTGACAATAAGCCGCGTTCGACGACTATCCTTCAGCCGGTACCGCTTGGAAACCCAGCGTCCAATTCAGGTCAGCAGCCGGAATCGGGCAACGGAAACGGTTCAACCGAACGAGTTCCGGCAAACCAGCCGAAGTCGTCAGTTAAGCCAAGTAACCAGTAGTCGGCATTCGGCTTAAACCTATATGTTTAAGGAAGTTCTGCAAGAAATACTGGATCGCACCGAAGGATGCTTGGGTGTATTGATAATCGGACTAGACGGTATCGCTGCCGAAAAGCTTTGGCACGATGACGTGACAGATCTCAATTTACAAATTGCTGTCACAGAGTATGTTGCCTTAGCGAAAGATGCCCGGCATCTTAGCAGCGATAACGATCTAAGCCCGCTTCGAGAAATGATGATCTCAAATGGAGACGAGAGTTTTATCATGCGTCTCATTGATGACGAACATTTCTTAACAGTAATTCTTTCTAAAGATGCTAATTCAGGACGGGCACGGTATGAATTACGTCGGGCCGAACTTCTCTTAAACAGTCAACTAGTTGCATGAACAGCTAACGATAATGTTTCTTACTTATCCCGTCAGACTGAATTCGGTCTGACGGGCATTTTAGCTAAAAACCGCCCCACAAGCCTGCACAAACCCAATTTTTCCCCACAAAATCGGAAAGCAAACAATTCCTACCCTCAAATAGCGAAAACAACCTAGTTTTTTATGGAAAAACAATGTTATTAGCACTAATTATGTTAGTAGAGATCGAATCAGGTATCTCTCTCAATTAAAAGCAATAAATCAAGATGACCGCAGAACGCAAAATCAAAAATTGTTTTGACTCGGGCAGATCCGGGCGGAAGGGCTTCAGCATTGTTGAGCTCGTGATCGTCCTTTTGCTCATTTCAATAGTTGCTGTTTTTGCGCTGCCTCAAATCATCGCCTCAAGGCGAATGCTTAGCTATTGGGGTATGCAGCGGGAAACGGTTGCGATCATTGTTCAGACACGCCAGGAGGCGATGTCACAGCGAAGACCGATAACGGTCCGTTATGACGACGCAAATAAGAGAATAGTCGTCTATGGCGGAAATTATGGCGCTCTTGGAGCGGCGACAAATCTGATACAGGAAATGTCTGGTGGCGGACTTGACGCGGGCGACATCATGTACGGACGCCCGGGAGGCGCTTCGACAGCTGCGTTAGATGACGGAACCAATATTACTAATTTGACCTTGGGAGCCGTCGAGATCACGTTTCAGGGTGATGGTTCCGTACGCGATGCCAGCGACAATCCGGAAGATAACGCAATTTTCTTTTATCACAATATTTATGGAATCGAAGCGGCTTTTGCCGTTTCAGTTTTAGGGTCAAGCGGTCGAACAAAGTTGTGGCGATGTAATCCAGGTACAGGCTACTATGTCGAATAAAAGGCAAATAAAAATATCCAAAGAACCCGTTAGAAAGGGAGAATCGGGCTTTACGCTGATCGAATCGGTGATAGCCATCTTCATCCTGACGATCGGGCTTATCGGCACCGCTGCCGCGATCACGTTTGCTTTAGAATTCAGCGCTATCAGCAGAAACGTTACCAGCGGAAAACTTGCGATCACCTCAACGATCGAAGAAAT
The DNA here is from genome assembly GCA_013003295.1 of Pyrinomonadaceae bacterium. Lineage (GTDB taxonomy): Bacteria > Acidobacteriota > Blastocatellia > Pyrinomonadales > Pyrinomonadaceae > Aridibacter. The sequence continues at coordinate 9,394 of JABDJV010000314.1, forward strand.
AGAATCTCTGCGAAACTCAAAACGACTGGAATTCAAACAAATAGAAAATGTCGGAAGCGTTGACAATACCGACGTCGAAAATGTTTTTAATGGTTTCAGCAATGGATTCAACACGATCTCGATCGATCCCGGACCTGACGGCGTAAACGGAACGGATGATGACCCGACCGGCCCCACACAGATTCGTCCGGGGTTCCAGCGCCAGATCACAATTACTAATCTAGGCGGATCAACAAGTATTAAAAGAATCGAGGTCAGAATCCAATATCCGGCTGCACCGGGGAAATTCGGTGAGATCACTGGTGTTGCATATCTTAACGACGAATTTCGAATTACCAGATAGATTGAATTGGGATCGCCGGTTTCGGATGATAACTGGAAAAAACTATATGTTTAGTAAAACGCAAAAACACGATAGACACAGCGAAAAGGGCGCGGCACTTGCGGTCGCAATGATCATCCTGGCCATCCTTTCGGTAGTTGCTCTGACCGCATTGGCGTTTTCCTCAACTGAAGCAAGAATTGCCGGAAGTGATTTGCAGCGCACGCAGACTTTCTACGCCGGAACCGCGGCGATGGAAAAAATGACCAATGATTTCAGCAATATATTTCGAAAGAAGATCTACCCGCTTCCTGCGGATCTGAACGCGGTTGCCGCAAATCCGCCTCCTGCTCTGATCGCCGAAGGCTTCTCATTTAATCAAACGCTGGTCGAAGATGCGGCCAAGCTTGCCGAGTTGCGGGCTATACAGGGTTTGCCTGCGGATATTTATCCGCGAGTAAATATACCCAGTGGACCATATGCCGGGCTTTATGCGAGTGTGATCCCGTACAAAATGAATTCGATCACAACCCAGGGTTGGAGCGGCACTGAAGTCGAACTTGAGCGGGAATTCAACAATTATCTCGTTCCATTGTTTCAATTTGGGATGTACAGCACCGAGGATCTTGAATTTGCTCCCGGTCCCTTCATGACTTTTACGGGCCGGATCCATAGCAATAAGAACATTTACGCCCTTAGAAATATCAAATTTCTTAACAGACTGACGATGGGCGGGGAATTTATCCGCAACGCGAAACCTAGCGGGGTTTCCAATACTTCCTCAGGTTCGAACAACGTATTTGTTGAGGTAAACAATATCAACGTCCGAAGCGTCCAGGGCAGCATGCAGCCCGGAGGCGGAACGATCGGCGGTCCGAATATTGTCGGGAGCACGCCCGGCGACCGTGGATATTTTCCGGGGAGCCCGGATGGAGTTCCTAATCCAAATTGGGAATCAATATCGGTACAGCCGGCTACGGGTGCCGACGATAGATTTGGCGGCCAGGTTCTTACGCAC
>JABDJV010000321.1 GCA_013003295.1 Pyrinomonadaceae bacterium
CCCCTCGCTCATCTACTGTTTGTAGAAGAGGGCTGGAATCAACGCATGGTACTTTTCGAGATTCTTATTCAAGTTTGAATTTTTACTTTGTTGTATAGCCTAACAAAAGTTATTACACAAATGTTAAATTGTCAAGAATAATCCTGCATTTTCGCACTAACCTATTAATACCAACTATTTTCGCCCAACCATGTCAAGGCCGACAGCCGCTACCAGGATCGAACCCTTAATAAGTTCCTGAATAAAATCCTGCAAATTGAGAAGCGACATCCCATTATCCAGACTCGCCATGATCAATGCCCCCAGACAGGCACCAAACACAGTTCCGCGTCCTCCCATCAGGCTTGTTCCGCCAATAACGCAGGCGGCAATTGCATCAAGCTCGAGCAGCGTTCCGGCATCGGGTGAAGCACTCGACACGCGGGCTGTGTAGATCACCGATGCGATCCCTACAAATGCGCCAAGCAACCCAAATACTTTAAGGACGATAAATTTGTTGTTGATTCCCGAAAGGCGTGCTGCTTCAGCATTTCCGCCGATCGCATAAACGTACCGGCCAAAAGTTGTATTATTGGTTATAAAAAACCCAAAAAGGGCTACGGCAAGAAAGATCACTACGGGAATCGGGATTCCTGCGTAGGCGTTCATTACAAATATAAATACGACAATCCCCGCTATCGGCAAGATCGCCCTCAGAAGTTCCATCCCGAGGCTGACATTCTCTTCACCGTGATCCTTCTGCGTTTTCACTCGTCGGAATGCCAAAAACAAGACAAGCAAAACAGCGATGAGCGCGATGATCCATCCGACATTCGGATCGATGTAACTTTGCCCGATCGCCTTAAACGCCGGATCATTTATAGGCACAGTTTCGCTCTGTGAGATCCCTTTTATAGCTCCCCGCCAGGCCAGCAAACCACCTAAAGTAACAATAAATGCGGGAATGCTGGCATATGCGGTTAGCAAACCTTGAAAGAATCCGATCGCGACGCTAACTGCAACCGCAGCGAGAATTGACGGTACGAGCCCATATCCAAGCTTTGTCAGGCAGATCGCGGCGACTCCGCCTGCAAATGCCAGAAGCGAACCGACTGAAAGATCGATATTTCCCGAAATGATCACCATCAACATACCGACCGCAATGATCCCCGTAACCGATGTCTGGAGCATCAGATTCGACAAGTTTCTTGGCGTTAAAAATATCGAGCCGGTTTGCCAATGAAAAAACAACCAAATCAAAACAAGCGCACCTAGCATGGTGTAGGCACGAAGCGAAGAAGTTTGTATCTTAAAACCGTTTGATTCCGATTTTTCTGTCATTATTAATTATTTTCCGTTTGTATTTTGATCTGCCAAGTGACCGGTTGCGGCCGCCATAACGTTTTCCGGTGAAGCCGTTTGTTTTGTGAATTCACCATAAAGCTTGCCCTCGTAAATTACCAATATACGGTCGGAAAGGCCAAGAACCTCGGGAAGCTCCGATGAGACCATTACAATAGCAAGACCCTCTTCAGCCAACTCGTTTATTTCTGCGTAAATCTCCTGCTTTGCCCCAACATCGATTCCGCGCGTCGGCTCATCCAGGAAAAGCACCTTCGGGGCGGTCAAAAGCCATTTCCCCAAGACGACCTTTTGCTGATTTCCACCCGAAAGGGTTCCGGTTACAGTAAGCGGAGAATTTGCTTTAACGTTTAGCTTCTCCATCGCGTCCTTGGTAGCCGCGATCTCTTTTGAGCGGTTGGTCAAAAATCCGCCGGATATCTGTGAAAGCCCGGCCAGCGTAGAATTGTCCATGATCGTCTGATCAAGTATCAGACCGTAGCGCTTGCGGTCCTCCGTAACAAATCCGATCCCGTTGCTGATAGCGTCACGCGGCGATTCGATCGAGGTCTCTTTTCCTTCGACAAATACCGTTTTTTCTGTCCTTCCCTTCCAAGCGCCAAAGATGGCGGTCAAAAATTCGCTTCGGCCGGCACCCATCAACCCGGCGATTCCTAGCACCTCACCTTTTCGCACCGAAAACGAGAGATCATCGACAACTTTCTGATCTGGATGATCGGGATCAAATACGTTGAGATTCTTAACTTCCAATGCAACGTCTCCAAATTCGTGGGTAACCTCAGGAAAGATATCCCCGACGTCACGGCCAACCATCAGTGAAATCACCCGATCTTTGTCAAGCTCGTCCACAGTGTGAGTCGCCACGGTTTGACCGTCCCGCAACACCGTGATCCGATCACTCATATCAAAAACTTCGCCGAGTTTGTGGGATATATAGATCATTCCAACCCCGCGTGACTTAAGACTTCGCAAGATATCGAAAAGGGTTTCAACTTCGGATTCTGTCAATGCTGCGGTGGGCTCATCCAATACAAGCAGCTTTGCATCCTGGGAAAGTGCTTTTGCTATCTCGACCAGCTGCTGCTGCCCGATTCCCAGATCCCCGACCTCAATCCGCGGGTCAATATTGAGCTGGAGATCGTTCAGAAGCTTTGCAGCATCTTTATAGACCTTTGTCCAATTGATAACACCCCATCGCGCGGGTTCTCTCCCTAGAAAGATGTTTTCTGCAACTGTAAGTTCTTTTACCAGTGAAAGCTCTTGAAAGATTATCGCAATCCCGGCCTCTTCGGCCTCACGGATCGTATAAAATCGTTGGACGTCTCCATTTATTACGATGTCACCTTCATAATCGCCAAAAGGATAGACTCCGCTAAGAACCTTCATCAAGGTCGATTTCCCCGCACCATTTTCCCCAACGAGCGAATGAAATTCGCCCTCAACCAGGTCGAGATTGACACTATCCAGCGCCTTTACGCCCGGGAATTCCTTGGTGATGTTTCTCATTTCGAGTAATGAAGACATAATAAGAAGTTAACTGAGTTTTGCTGAGTTTACTGAATTAGCCGAGTTTACTGAGTTAGCCGAGTTTACTGAGTTGGCCGAGTTTGCTGAGTTAGCCGAGTTTGCTGAGCTTTCGGGGTTCGCTGAGTTGGCCAAAAAAACGAAACTCGTTCAACTCAGTCAACTCAGTCAGCTCAATCAACTCAGTCAACTCAGTCAACTCAGTCAACTCACCCAACTCCCCAAACTCATTACTCAACTTTTTTGGGTCGCTTATCTTCGGCAACATTTTTATACACTTCATCGTATGTCGCCCAGCCATCTTTTATCACGGTTTCTTGCAGATTGTCTTTGTCGACTACTATTACCTCAAAAAGTAGAGCCCGAATCTCGCCATCGACTCCCTCACTCTCAAACGCCTCTGATTCTATCTCCTCTTTTTTGGCGAGTTTGATCGCAGCATCGACGGCTCCGGTCGCAAGCGGTGTGATCGGCTTATACACGGTCATCGTCTGCTTTCCCTCGGCAATGCGCTGAAGGGCGGCTTTTTCCGCATCTTGACCGGTAACCAGAACTTTTCCCGCAAGCCCTTTCGTTTCGAGTGCAGATATTGCGCCGCCGGCCGTTCCATCATTGGAAGCGATAACAACATCGACCTTGTCCGAATTCTGAGTTAGTGCATTTTCTACAATCTTCAGGGCTTCGTCAGGCTTCCAATCTTTCGCGTGCTGATCAGCTACAATCTTTATATCACCCTTATCAACCGCATCTTTCAAAACAGCGTTCTGCTCTTTTTTCATTATCATTCCGTTGTTGTCGGTCGAGGCTCCGTAAACCAAAACGTAATTTCCCTTGGGGACTTTTTTTAAGGCATACTCAGCCATCTTACGGCCGATCACCGGAACTTGGTGTGATATGTAAAGATCGATCTTGTTCGAATTGATCAACCGATCATAACTAATAACCGGAACTCCCTGTGCCTTCGCCTTTTCGACCATCGAAACCGCCTGAGT
>JABDJV010000351.1 GCA_013003295.1 Pyrinomonadaceae bacterium
ATGCCCGGCGGCGTGGACTATAACGCACTTGATGTAAAAGATGCGAAGGTTGTCCAAACGTTCAAAGCCGCAAGAGAAAACGACAGGAATGTTTTGGTAATATTTGACGCCGTTTGGTGCGGAGTCTGCCGTAAGTTTAACGGGCAAACGATGAAAGATCCGCAAGTTCGCAAAACGCTTGCCGAGTATGAGGTTATCAACATCGACGTCGATAAATTTCCCGAACCAACCAACGCCTTCGGGAAGCGCAGGAATCTGTCCCGGATCGAATCGGTTCCGACGATAATGATCTTTTCGTCTGAGGGAATTCAAACGGATGAGTTTACCGGTTTTTACAATGGAAAAAGGTTTAACAGGATTTTGAAACGGAATCTGTAGTACGAGTCGGGACGATCTCAAATATCTTATCGAATTCGTTAAGAAATCGTATTTTCATTCACCATGCGTTTCGATATCGCGGCCATCATCCGGCAAAGGGGATCCTGTAGCTCTCTTGCTGAATGAGCATTCATTCATTATAATAAACAGCACTAAATATCAGCTTTAAAAAGGGAAATAATAATTTATGTTGAAAGTCGAACGAGCCGCGGTTTTGGGCGCGGGAACAATGGGAGCGGCAATTGCCGCACATCTTACAAATGCGGGAATTCCCACGCTGCTTCTGGATATGGCGGCAAAGGAAGAGGAGGCGAAAGATAAGAATGCCACAGTGAAATCGATGTTTGCGGCGGCGAAGAAGCTCAAGCCTGCTCCGTTTATGCTTGCAGACAACGCTAATCTTATCGAGCTTGGAAATTTTGAAGACGATATGGCAAAGATCAAAGACTGCGACATTGTAATTGAAGCCGTCGTTGAATTGCTCGACATCAAACATAAGATCTTTAGCGAGGTTGAAAAACACCGAAAAGAAGGGTCGATAATTTGCTCGAACACGAGCGGGATACCGATCAAGGATATAGCCGAGCCTTTTTCGGACGACTTTAAGAAGCACTTCCTGGGAACACACTTTTTTAATCCGCCGCGCTACATGAAGCTGGTTGAGGTGATCCCGACCGAGTGGACGGACGGCGAAGTGGCTTGCAAGGTTCACGGGTTTATGGACGAGCGCCTGGGCAAGGGAGTTGTTCCGGCGAAGGACGAGCCAAATTTTATCGCCAACAGAATCGGAACATTTGGAATGATGGCAACGATCCATGAAATGCTGGCAATGGGCTTTACACCCACCGAGGTTGACCAAATGACGGGCAAGGCGATCGGCCATGCTTCATCGGCGACGTTCAGAACCTCAGATCTGGTTGGCTTAGATGTCCTCGCACACGTAAACAACAATCTTTATCCGGTGATCCCGGATGATGAAGACAGGGAAGCGTTTATTTTGCCCGATGTGATCAACAAGATGCTCGAGAAGAAGATCCTAGGTGATAAAACAAAGGGCGGCTTCTACAAGAAATCAAGAGACGAGGAAGGCAATCGCGTGATTTTAGAGCTTGATCTGGAAACGCTCGAATACAAACCGCAGGAGAAAACGAAGTTTCCGTCGCTCGATGCTGCCAGACAGGCTGGCGGGAAAGCCGCACGGATCAAGCAATTGATGTGGGGCGAAGATAAAGTTGGCGAATTTTTGTGGAAAACGACATCGCGAACGCTGCGCTATGCCGCTAATCGGATCCCCGAGATTGCGGATACCGTTGTCGAAGTTGATAACGCAATGAAATGGGGCTTTGGCTGGTCGGTCGGAGTTTTTGAAACCTGGGATGCGATCGGCGTTAAGGAATCCGTCGAGCGTATGAAGGAGGAGGGTCAGCCCGTTCCGGAAAATGTTCAGAAAATGCTTGATGGCGGCGCGGAGACTTTTTATAAATCCGAAGACGGAAAGAAGTATCACTTTGACCTTGTCGCCGGGGAGTATAAGGAGATTCCGGCGCAAGCAGGCGTGATCGTCCTCGATTCGGTAAAAGAGAAAAACGGCGTAATCAAGAAAAACGCCGGAGCGTCTTTGATCGATCTCGGAGATGGCGTCGCTTGTCTTGAGTTTCATTCGAAAATGAATGCGATCGGCGGCGATACGGTTCAGATGATGAACTTTGCTTTTGATGAGGTTGAGAAGAATTTCAAAGGACTGGTGATCGGAAATCAGGGCGGCAACTTCTCCGCCGGGGCAAACATCATGATGCTTCTTCTCGCGGCTCAGGAAGAGGAGTGGGACGACATAAATATGATGATCGCCCAATTCCAGAAGGCCGTGATGCGGATTCGCTATTCGCCAAAGCCCGTGGTTACGGCGCCATACGGTATGGCTTTTGGCGGCGGTTGTGAGACTTCGATGCATGGAGACCGGGTTCGTGCAGCGGCGGAAACCTATATTGGCTTGGTTGAAGTGGGCGTTGGCCTGATCCCTGCAGGCTGCGGAACCAAGGAAATGACCAGGCGCGCGATGAACAAAGCGAAAGCGACGCCCGATGCTGATCCGCTGGCGTTCTTGAAGAAGACTTTCGAGCTTATCGGAATGGGCAAGGTGGCGACATCGGCACAGGAGGCCATCGCCTGGGAGATCCTGCCGGCTGAGACCTCGATCTCGATGAACGGTGACCGACTTATTGCCGATGCAAAGCAGGAAGTATTGAACCTTGCTGCTTCCGGATACATCCAGCCAAACGAGCAAACCGATATCCTGGCCCTTGGCGAGCAGGGGCAGGCGGCAATGAAGATCGCTCTCCATCAGATGCGAAGAGGTGGATTTATATCCGAGCACGACGAGCTGATCGGTAAAAAACTTGCTAGGGTGATGAGCGGCGGCGATCTGAATCATACGAGCTACGTTTCCGAGCAGCATTTTATCGAGCTAGAACGCGAGGCGTTTCTATCCCTCTGCGGGCAGCCGAAAACGCAGCAGAGAATTGCGCATATGCTGAAGACCGGGAAGCCATTGCGAAATTAAGAAGAGAAGAGAAGAATTAACCGCAAAGGGCGCAAAGGTTTTCGCAAAGGTCGCTAAGAGGTTTATTGGGCACTTGCATGAGGTTTCTCTTTACTTTGCGTTCCTTTGCGACTCTACCTTAGCGTCCTTTGCGGTTAATCTCCTGTGACAGAAAACGAGCTTTCAAAAATCGTGATCGGACTTGCAATGCAGGTTCACACGGCATTGGGTCCCGGATTACTTGAGTCTTCGTACAAGGAATGTCTTTACTACGAGATCAAACGTGCGGGCTTAAAGGTCGAGAAAGAAAAACCGCTTCCACTTGTTTACGAAGAAGTAAAACTCGAATGTGGATATCGAGTGGATCTTTTGGTCGAGAAGAAACTAATAATCGAGATCAAATCGGTTGAAGCTACAAACGATGTTCATTTAGCCCAGGTTCTTACTTACTTAAAACTTTCCGATTGCCGACTTGGTTTATTGATAAACTTTAACGTCGCAAGATTGAAACATGGAGTTCGCAGGATCGTAAACAATCTGTAGGTTTAAGAAAATGCCGGATACGATCGAAGAATTTATAAATGATGCGAAGGTAATTATCAATGATGCGCAGAAGACATTCGGCGAGCTAACAGGTGAACAGTTAAACTGGAAACCAAGTCCTGAAAGTTGGGGTGTAGGTCAATGTTTTGATCATCTGATCGTGACCAATGATCTCTATATGAAGGAGATTCAACCGGTCGCAGACGGAACACACAAAAATAACTTGTACAGTAAAATTCCGTTTTCCGCTGACCTCACCGGCAGACTGCTGAAAAAATTTGTCAGCCCGGAGTTCCCCAGAAAGATCAAGACATTCTCCGTTTTTGAAGCGGCAACCAGCTCCATCAGCGAAACGATCATCGAGGATTTCTGCACAAACCAGGAAAGATTTATCTCGCTGATGGAAGAGACAAAGGATCTCGACACAAAAACGATCAAAATTCCCGAACCTATCAGTCCGCTGGTAAATATACGTCTGATCGATGCTTTTGAGGTTACGATCTTGCACGAAAAACGACACTTTGACCAAGCAAAACGAGTCATGCAACTAGAAAATTTTCCCGGTTCTACTTCCCCGGGATTGGAAACAGTGGGTTATGGGCGCAGAAGTGAATAAGCTTGTTGAAAAGGTTGATACCATTGCCCGTAAGGCAAAAGAAACTTTTGGCGGTCTTTCGTCCGCTCAATTGAATTGGAAGCCGGATGCAGAGAATTGGAGCGTTGGGCAGTGTTTCGATCACCTGATCAGAATAAATTCGGCGTATTTCCCGGAGCTCAAAAGCATTATCGAAGGCGGAAGAAAGCAAACGTTTTGGGAAACTTCTTCCCCGTTTAGCGGGTATATTGGAAGGTGGCTGTATAAGAGTTTGAGTCCCAAAGCGGAACGAAAATTAAAAGCCCCGAAAATGGCCGAACCCGCGGCGAGCGATATTTCGCCGAGGATCATCGAAGATTTTTCAAAGCATCAATTGGAATTGGCTGATAAATTTCGGCAGATGGAGGACCTGGACACGAAAAAGATCATTATTACGTCGCCGTTTATCAGAGGCGTTACATACAGCCTTTTTGACGCCTGCAGGATAATCGTAACCCATGAACAACGTCATTTTGAGCAGGCGGTGAGAGTTTCAACCGGCGGAAACTTTCCAGGCAAAGGCGACGATTAATAACATGAAAACATTGATCATAATCGGAGGGTTTTTGTGGCTGAGCTTTTTTGTTTTTCATGTGTTTTTTTGGAAATTGTTTGACTGGAAAAAGGATCTCGAAAAACTGACTCCCGTAAATAAAGCGATCATGCAGGTATTAAACTTATGTTTGATGCTTGTTTTTTTGGTTTTTGCGTACGTCTCGATTTTTCACGCCGGTGAGCTGTTGACTTCGTCACTGGGAATTTCGGTCTTAGCCGGAATGGTTCTTTTCGGCGTTTTTCGCACGATCGAGCAGTTAGTTTTCTTTGAACTAAAGGATAACCGTTCGAAAATATTGCTGGTTGTGATGATTCTAGGCACAGGGATATATTTGATCCCTCTGATTTCAAGTTTCTAAGTTTTTGCCTTTGCACCCTTTGCGAGAACCTTTGCGTTCCTTTGCGGTTAATTCTTACCGCAGAGGCCGCCAAGGATTTCGCAAAGGGCGCAAAGTAAATATCGCAACCGGAGTCTGAAAGAAATGCCCGAAAGCTTTTCATCAAAGTTAGACCGCTGGAAATTCAATATCTTCCCCGCCTATCGCGGAAGCGGAGCGAGGATAACTTACATCTCAGGCGACTATCACAATATACGTATAAAAATCCCACTGAATTGGCGAACGCGAAACTATGTTGGAACGATCTATGGCGGAAGCATTTACTCAGGCATAGACCCAATCTATATGCTCATGCTGATCAAGATCTTAGGACGCAAATATGTCGTTTGGGATAAAGCCGCAACGATTCGATTCAAACGCCCCGGTAAAGAGACACTCTACGCAGATTTTACGGTAACCGCCGAGGACGTGGATGAAATCAAAACCATGCTCGAAAAGGACAGATCTTTTGATAAGATCTATCAAATTGAATTAAAAAACGCGGCGGGAATAGTGCACGCCGAGATCGAAAAAGTGATCTATATCGCAAAGAAGTGAGGAGGTTTTTTTCACTTGCGACTAACTTTAGCTAGTGGAGCAGATCAGATAAAGCGATGAGCATCAGCCCAGGTTAAAAGTTCGGCTGAATCCTGGATTTTATCTAAATTTGTACCCACTAGCTCAAGCTTGTGGCAAGTTATTGAAGACCGGATCAAAAGGGAACCAAAGGATTCTATGAAGCGCTGCGATTGGGCGAAAAACGATCTTGCGATCGATTATCACGACAAAGAGTGGGGTGTGCCGCTTCATGACGATCGAATCCTGTTTGAGTTTTTAATCCTGGAGGGCGCCCAGGCCGGTTTGAGTTGGGATACGATCCTTGTAAAGCGCGAAAACTACCGCAAGGCATTTGATAATTTTGATCCGAAAAAGGTAGCTCGATACGGGGAGAAGAAGAAAGAAGAGCTGCTTGGGAACGCTGGTATTGTTCGCAACCGCTTGAAGATAAAATCGGCGATCCAAAATGCGAACGCGTATCTTGAGGTAGTTAGTGAAGCCGGATCATTTGATAAATACATCTGGAGC
>JABDJV010000376.1 GCA_013003295.1 Pyrinomonadaceae bacterium
CCTCAGGATGACCGCGTTATTACCGAAACGAGCGTTGAAATTATCGAAGCTGATGATTGCAATTGTATTCCATTGAAAGATCCAAAAGGCTTTCCTTATTGGACCCTTTTAGGTCTTGGAGCGATTCCGGTAGCGATTCTGTTGACTCGTGACGACGATGATGATCCGACGCCGACACCGACGCCAACCGAAACACCGACACCGACTGAGACTCCAACGCCGACGGAAACGCCGACACCAACACCGACGCCAACGCCAACGCCGACGGAAACGCCGACGATGACGCCGACGCCGACTCCGCCGACTGAGCCGATTCCGGAACCGATGACGATTCTCCTCTTTGGGACAGGACTTGCCGGAGTAGGGCTTGCCGCACGCAGAAAGCTGGGCCTAAAAGGTGAAACGGAAGAGGAAGGCGAAGAGTAAACGCTTTTTGAAGTGAAGGTCTGTTCGAGAAAACAGGCTTTCATTTTCATATGATATTATTGGGCACACAATTTCCTTAATTGTCTTGCTTGCATTTATAAGAGGTTAGAAGAATGAAAAACAGAAGATTCAATTTTCTCGTCATATTAGGGCTGATGCTGACACTCGGTTTATCGACAGCATTCGCAAATGGCGTAAACGACGGAAAGAAGAAAAAGAAACGTCCTAAGAACACGGGAGTCCTTTCAGTTCAAACAACTCCGAATGCTATGACCGTAAAGGTCGATGGGCAGGTTGTTGGCCAGAGCGGCGTTACCGAAGGTGCAGAGTTCTTTTTGACACCTGGTGTTCATCTTGTAGAAATTGAAGGACCAAACGGAAAGACTTTTTCAAAAGAGATCAACATCGTAAAGAACGTTAAGAACTGTATCTGTCTGGATGTAGTTGAAAAGAAAACAACCCGGCCGTGTCCTTACGATATGAGGGTCAGCGGACCGGATAGCGTTCAAGAGGGCGATCTTGCGACTTTTGTCGCAACCAACGTCGCAAGCGTTACGCCATTAGCCGCGAGTGCTTTGACGTACGCCTGGAGAGTTACACCCTCAGATGCTCGAGTTACGAGCGGACTGGGAACAAACTCAATCACGGTTGATACGACCGGTCTTGGAAACCGAACCATAAGCGTCGAACTTGATGTGACCGATGGCGTTTACGACGCGAGCTGCCGTCAACGGATAGCCGTCAACACGGGCGTCACCAAAGTTGAGATTCCGGTGATTCCGCCCCTACTCTTTGATGAATTCCCGACCCTTTCAAATGATGATGATAAAGCACGTCTCGATAACCTCGCGATTGAGCTTCAAAATAATCCGAATGCACAGGGTTATATCATTATGTATCAGGGAACGGACCGGCGAAGTCAGCGGCGTACCTCGGAAAGACTAAGCAAGTTTGCACTTGATTATCTCGTGAAAACCCGCGGAGTTGATCCGAGCAGACTGCAAATTGTTCGAGGCGGATCGAGAACGACCACAACCTATCAAATGTGGCTGGTTCCACCGGGTGCGACGACACCGGTTCCGAATGAATAGATTGGACAAACTTAAATTCTAACCCCGAAAGGACGGCTGATTTGGCCGTCCTTTTTTTTGAACGCGGTACGGTTTTTCGCGATTCGCAATTCGCCGTATTCGAATAACCAATCTTTTTGAGAGCGGTTGGGCATAGCGTCTCGGGCCGGTCCCGATAAAGTTCATTTGCTTTTGGCATTTAACCACGTGTAATTGGTAAAATTAGGGCTTTCAAAAGGGAACCTGACTTTCCGAAAGCGAGTTGCGTATTGCGAACCGCGAATTACGTACAACCTATAAAAATCTATGAGCGCACCAAATATTGAGACGATTGTTAACTTATCTAAACGCAGGGGCTTTGTTTTCCCTGCGTCGGACATCTATGGCGGGTTGGGAAGTGCCTGGGATTACGGCTCTTTGGGGGTCGAATTGGCCAACAATATCAAGCAAAACTGGTGGACGTGGATGGTCCACGAACGGGATGATATCGAAGGGATCGATTCCTCGATCATTCAGAATCGACTCGTCTGGAAACACTGCGGTCACGAAGAGACGTTCAACGACATGATGACCGATTGCCGCAACTGCAAAAAGCGTTTTCGAGCCGACAAGCTGGAAGATTCCCATTGTGAATTAAAACCATCGAAACACCCGGGTGAGACGGATAAATGCGATCTGACCGAACCGCGCCCTTTTTTGACGATGCTTTCGACAAGGCTTGGTGCAGTTGCCGACGAAGAGGATTACCAGTCGATGGCCTACCTG
>JABDJV010000403.1 GCA_013003295.1 Pyrinomonadaceae bacterium
ATCGGCATATTTTACGCGATGATGCTCCTCATAATACTTCTGCAGACCCTTTAGGATCTCGTAGGTTTCTTCGATGGTCGGCTCATTGATCTCGATCTTTTGAAAGCGCCGCGCCAGCGCCCGGTCACGTTCAAAAGCGGCTTTATATTCTGCGTAAGTAGTTGAACCAATACATCTTATCGCGCCCGAGGCCAATGCCGGCTTAAGAATATTTGACGCATCCATTGCGCCGCCCGAAACAGCACCCGCACCGACAATTGTATGGATCTCGTCGATAAACAGGATCGCGTCTTCGTGTTTCTGAAGATCCTTGATGATCGCCTTAAAGCGCTGCTCAAAATCTCCGCGATAGCGCGTTCCGGCCAATACGGCCCCCATATCAAGCGCAAAGACTTTTGCATCCTCAATTACTTTGGGCACCTTTCCCTCGGAGATCTTCAGCGCCAGGCCTTCTGCCAGAGCGGTTTTTCCAACGCCCGGTTCTCCCACATAAAGGGGGTTGTTTTTCTTGCGCCGGCAAAGGATCTGGATCGTCCGTTCGATCTCTTCTTCGCGCCCTATGATCGGATCGATCTCGCCGTCCTCCGCCTTTTTAACAAGCTCTACGGTGAATGAGTCGAGCGGTTTTGGCTTCTTCTGCTGCTGCGCTGCCCGCTCTTCTGCAAACCCGCCATCGAAACCCATCTCATCCAGCAGCTCATCGCCAAAATCATCGATCTTCGAAATTCCGTGAGAAAGGTAATTTAAAATGTCTAACCGTGAGATCCCCTGCTTTTGAAGTATGTAAACCGCGTGTGAGTTATCGGTCTGAAACATCGCCGCGAGCATATTTCCGCCGTCAACGCGCTGCTGACCGCTGCCCTGGGCCTGCATTATTGCGTAATTCAAAGTCATTTGAAATGTTGAGGTTGGCTCGGGAACCAGGGAGACATCGTCGGGCAGTTTCTCAAGTGTCGAGTCAAAATAGTCTTCAAGTTCCTTTCCGATCTCTTCCAGCTTTGCGCCGCAATTAAATAATATATCGCGGGCGGTTTTATCATCCAGCAGGGCATATAGGAGATGCTCAAGCGTGACGTATTCATGCTTCTGGCGAATCGCTTCATCCATTGCAAAATTTAATGTTTCTTCCAATTCTTTCGTTAACATCTTTTAATCAGTCGTCAGTAGACAGCTTTCAGGAGTCAGTTTTCTGTAACATTTCAACCCTGCCATTCCCTATTATCCACTATCCATTTTTCGTTTTCCACTATTTCTTACTCTTCTTCCACAGTACACAGAAAGGGAAATTCCTGTGCGCGCGCAAGATAGTTGGCCTTATCGGCCTTCATCGTAGCGATCTCATAGGAATAGATTCCCGCGACTCCGATTCCTTCGTTATGAACTTTAAGCATTATTGACACCGCTTCGCCCTCGGAGCGTTTGAAGATCGTTTTTAGGATGAAAACTACAAACTCCTGCGTTGTAAAGTCGTCATTATGAAGCAAAACTTTATAAAGCGGCGGTTTTTCAAGACGCGTATCGCCTTCGGTTAAAACATCTTCTTCGTGTTCAAAATCAGGGAAGTCAGACATAGTAAGAAATTTACCACAGAGGACACAGAGTTCACAGAGATAAGGAAGCCCATCGCTTTGCAAGCTAAAAACCACCCCGTTAGCTTCTGTTTACGAAGATCAAAAAAGTCCGCTCTGTGCCCTCCGTGCTCTCTGTGGTTAGCTTTTCTTCACTTCAAAATAGGTCTTGATCGCGCCATACTCACCGCCGTTTTCTAAGATGTCGAAAACTTTCTCAAAGTTTTCCAGTCCTTCGACCTTGTGAGTCATCATTCTCGATAGCCAGCCCGGATACATCGCTTCAGCATGGGCAATTGATTTGACACCCATTTCGAAGTGTTCGCGGTTTGCATTGACCGTGCCGACCATCACCCGATTGCCAAGTACGAATTCCTGATTGATCAGATCGGACGGAACGCCGTCGGTCGTACGTTTTCCGCCGGTCACACTCGAGAGGATCAGGATCCCGTTTTCTTTTAGCGTTTGCATTGCGTCAAATACGATCGGTGAATAGCCGGTCGCTTCAAAGACGAGATCGTATTCGCCGTATTTCTTTACCGAATCAGTGACTGAGAGTTCGCGTGTCGCATCGTATGTCGCGCCGATGGCCTGGCACAGTTCGGCGTGTAGATAGCCTTCCGGTTCTTGTAAACCAAATCCATGAACCTCAAAACCGCGCAAGCGCAAAGCCATCACCGTCAGCAATCCAACGTTTCCGGTTCCCAGCACGGCCGCTGTTTTCGGATGCCATATGTCCAATCGCCGCTGTATGTCCTCCGCCTGTTTCAGGCCTTTTTTAATTATCGAGATCGGCTCGAGTAAAACCGCAACGTCGGCGATCTTTTTCGGAACCTTGATCAGGAAATCAGCATTTTCCGTATAAAACTCTGCCCAATATCCGTGAATTCTGGATATTCCCCGCTCGTAATACTCGCTGTCGGTTGTAAAATCCTGTTGTCCGATGGTGTCGTAAATGCTGTCTCCGCAAGGTCGGCGAACCGTGGCGACAACATGATCACCCTTTTCGAGATCTCTTACATTTTCTCCTACTTCGACGACACGTCCAAAATTCTCGTGTCCAAGAATAAGAAAATCTTCGCCCTCGGGAGCGGTTCCGTATTCGGCGTTATTGATCTCGCGGTCGGTTCCGCACGCGCCTGCTTTTAAGACCTCTACCAAAACTCCGTTTCCGTCGTTGATATCAGAGATCTTCGGTTTGTCGATCTCAACGAGTTTCGCCGAGCCTTTTTCACCGGGTGTGATCGCTACTGCTTTCATAAGATCATTTTAACAGGGATTAGAGGTAAAAACGCATGATAAAAATCATTGTAGGGGCGATCCCTTGTGGTCGCCCGTGAGCGAAGCGAAAATTTGGGTTTTAAGGTATTTAACGGATCAACATTGATCGATTACCGAAAAAGGAAATTGCGTTGTAATCTTTGTGTTACAGCGTCGGATTCTCCTTATCGTTGTTTAATTCGCTTTGCTCATCGGGCGGGGACAAGCCGCCGCCCCTACAATGATAAATAATTAGCCTTAATCGTCGTCCGAATATTCTCCGATCTGCTTTAGAATCTTTCCGATCAGACCGGTCCAGCCGGTCTGGTGGCTGGCGCCCAATCCCGAACCATTGTCGCCATTAAAATACTCATAAAACAGTGGGTAATCCCTGAAGTGCTTGTCCGTTTGAAATTTTCTGCTGTTTCCAAAAACCGGACGCCTTCCTTCGTCGTCTTTTAAGAATATGTGTGACAGACGCTTTTCGAGCTCCTGAGAAACTTCCCAGAGCGTAAGCATTCTTTCGGAGCCGGTCGGGAATTCTACTTTGAAGTCTTCGCCAAAATAGTGATCGAATTTCTGCAGCGATTCGATGATCAGGTAGTTCATAGGGAACCAGATCGGACCGCGCCAGTTTGAGTTTCCGCCAAACATTCCGCTTTTTGATTCGCCCGGCTCATATTCGACCGTGTAGGTTTGTCCGCCGGCCTCAAATTTATAGGGATTCGTTTTGTGATACCGGGAAAGCGCGCGAATTCCGTATTCCGACAGAAACTCGCTTTCAGAAAGCAATACGCGCAAAACACGCTTCAAACGCTCCGGATTTACCACGGCGAGAAGGCGCCTTTTCTCTTCTCCGGTTGCCTGCAGGCATGAAATATCATCAAGAAGTTCGGGGCGGTTTTCGATAAACCACTCCGCTCTGCGTTTGAAGTTTGGAAACTTATCCAGCCAGTCTTCCTCGAGGGTTTCGACCGCAAAAAGCGGGATCAAACCAACCATTGAACGTATCTTCAGAGGAACATTTTTCTGGTCAGGAAGGTGCAGGACATCGTAATAAAAACCATCACGCTCGTTCCAAAGCTCGGTTTCTTCGTGTCCCAATTTGTTCATCGCATCGGAAATGTATATGAAGTGTTCAAAAAACTTTGTCGCCACGTCTTCATAGGCCGGATCATCCTGCGCAAGCTCGAGCGCGATCGCAAGCATATTCAGGCAGTACATCGCCATCCAGGATGTTCCGTCGGATTGCTCAATGTGTCCGCCCGTCGGAAGGTCGCTACTTCGGTCAAACACGCCGATGTTATCAAGCCCGAGGAAGCCGCCTTGAAAGACATTGTCGCCTTCGGAATCTTTTCGGTTTACCCACCAGGTAAAGTTTAGGAGCAGTTTATGAAAAACTTTCTCTAGGAATATACGGTCGCGTTTGCCCGTTTGCTTTCGCTCGATCTGATAGACACGCAATGCGGCCCACGCGTGCACCGGTGGATTTACATCCCCGAAGGCCCATTCGTAAGCGGGGATCTGCCCGTTCGGATGCATGTACCATTCGCGCAGGAGACGCGTTAATTGCCGCTTTGCAAAACCTGCATCAAGCAGGGCAAGCGGTATAGCATGAAAAGCGAGGTCCCAGGCGGCATACCATGGGTATTCCCACTTGTCGGGCATTGAGATCACGTCGTCGTTATAAAGATGGGTCCATTCGGAATTTCTGCCGTTTTTCCGTGATTCCGGTGGAGGCGGAAATGGGTCGTCGCCTTTTAACCAGTCCCTTACAGAATAGTTATAAAACTGTTTGGACCAGAGCATTCCGGCGAGCGACTGACGCATTACATTTTTTGAATCGTCGCTTAGATTTTTCGGGACAATTTCAGCGTAGAATTCATCGGCTTCTTTTTTCCTATTCTTAAATACTTTCTGGCAATCTCTTTTAAATGCGCCAAGACTTTTTGTAAACGCCGGCGCTTTCTTTCGGTCACCGATCAAACGCAAATAGACTGTTTTGCTTTCGCCTCCTTTTAGTTCAAATGAAAAATTTGCCGAGGCTTTGGTGCCTTTTTGCTTCGGGTTTACCGCCCTTTTTTCACCTGCGATCAAATGTTCGCCGATACCGTCTTTTGTGAATTTGGAAGAATTTTCTGAACCATAAAGTGCTTTATAATTCGTTTCGTTTTCGGTAAAAAGCAAGTCGGCTTCCTCCGGACACAAAAGCCAATATGTGCCGCGGGCGTTGTCTTTCAACTGGATCGCTGATAGATCGTCGGTATCAATATCCGCGATCTGCATTTCCGGCTTTTCGGCCTTTTCGTCCCATGACCAGGTGTTTCGAAACCAAACCGTTGGCAAAAGGTTCAGCGGAGCGGTTTCCGTGCCGCGGTTATGCGCAGTGATCTTTATACAAATGTCATCAAATTCCGCTTTTGCATACTCGATAAAAACGTCAAAATATTTATTGTCTTTGAAGATACCAGTATCGATAAGCTCAAATTCGGCTTGGGTCTTATCCCGCTCCCGGTTTACTTTTTTTAGTTGTTCATACGGGAATTCGCCCTGTGGATATTTGTAGAGATACTTCATGTAGGAATGCGTCGGAGTACAATCAAGGTAATAGTAGTATTCCTTTACGTCCTCCGCGTGATTTCCCTCGGGTCCGGCCAGCCCGAAAAGCCGGTCTTTAAGGATCCGGTCCTTGCCGTTCCATAGCGAAAGAGCAAAGCATATGTTTTGCGTACGGTCGCATATCCCGGCGATCCCGTCTTCATTCCAGCGGTAGGCTTTCTTGTGGGAGTGCTCAAACGGAAAGTAGTCCCATGCGGAGCCATCGGGGGAATAATCTTCGCGGACGGTGCCCCAAGCACGCTCCGAAACGTAGCAGCCCCAAAGTTTCCAATCTTTTTCCCGCGAATTCGCCAATTCGAGCCGTTTTCTTTCAGACTTCAAATCAATTCACCTCAATAATTAACTTTTTATAGGCTTCAGAATGTCATATCAAGCATTAATTAGTCTAGGTTGGCTACTTAGTTCACAATAATTCTTGGACTAAATTTACTTATTTTGTTAGATTAATCCGTATACTTTGTTTTCATATGCTTCAAAACACCGTTTATTGGCCGGGAACGCCAAATCGGGTAAGTTGAGAAAACACAAGTATTAACACTTTACTAATAGCATCGATAAATGAGCAGTAAATGGGTTTCGACAAGAAAAGGTCAAACTAAAGATGCGTCTCCCGCGCAAGCGCCTTCGGGTAAGGCTGTGCGCAAAGAACCATCCATCTCAAATGAGCGTTTTGAGTCGCGTTTGATGGAATGCGAGATCAAGATCGATAAAGGCCGACCGCGATCCGCGGAAAGTATTCTAACCGAGATCTCTGAACAATATTCGATCCCTTCTGCTTTAAATATCAAGCTGGGAATTTTGCTCGCCCAGACTCTCTCAGCGCAAGGTAAATTCGACGAAAGTCTAAAAACACTCCATTCAATCAAAGATGAAGACGCATTCGGCGATATTGATTCCGAATTGCGAATCGCGTTTGATCTGCAAAAGGCCGTTTCATTAAACGGAACCGGTGACGCAGATAAGGCCGAGGCCCAGCTGAAGGAAACACTACGCAGCGTCCTGGATAGCGATTCAGATCAACTGCTCGGAAACGTATACGTTGCTTTCGCCGATGTTTACAACGGCCAAAAGGATTATAAGGCCTCATTCAGCTATGCTGAAAAGGGATTGGACGCATCGCGCGATCTGG
>JABDJV010000409.1 GCA_013003295.1 Pyrinomonadaceae bacterium
GTATTGGAGTTACTTGGATCAATGGTGACGTCACCGGTGGAGTAAACCTTTTGCTTGTCAAAAACTGGTTTCCAGGTTGTGCCCGCATTTACCGTTTTCCAGACGCCGCCGGAGCTAACTGCGGCAAACCATATGTTTGGATTCTTTTGATCGACAGCAATGTCTGAGATCCGGCCGGACATATAGGCCGGCCCGATGCTCCGCAGCTTCATCGAATTAAAAGTTGCGCTGGACATCGGTCCGGTTGGCTTTTTTTCTTTAGATTTTTCTTGAGCGGCTACGTCTCCGCCGGAAATCAACAACAAGGCGGCCAGTGTAAAAGATAATATCGTTTTCATATTCCCCTCGCGGTACCGAAACCATAAGGAAACGGGTTTGCAGTACCATCCTTTAAAATATTGATGTTGTTTTCGAAAGAAAACTGTGACAACAGATGCGATAAATATACCTATAAAAATTCAAACTGACCACCGAAGGTAACAAAAAATTGTGCTGCGGTATCTATTTGCGGATTCCTATCTTAGTTAACTTAATCGTTACAGGGTTTGCGCTAGAATATGATTTCGTGTCGGAACGGGTCGAATCCGCGTCTTTTCCCCACGGGCGGAGCAGCGAGATAGGGAAACAACTTGTAAGTGCGAAAAGAGTACAGGCGGCGATCGGAATCGAACCGATGGATTAAGCTTTTGCAGATCTTTTTAGGGCGAATGCATCCTGTTGCATGATTCTACGAACAATTGAAAAGTTCACACAATGAATCAACGTATTATCTTATACTTCTGAGAAAAGTCCTAAGTCGTTTTATTCTGAGCCTGCTCGTTTTTTCAGGATTTGGCTTCCAGTCATCATCTTCCGTCTTACCATGACCAACACTCGTGATAAATATAACCTTACCTTTGGAAACGTAAATGCCCGCGCTCCATGGGTCCCACCACACATCTTCATTATCTTTAGTCCATTGTGCTTCCCTCGCAAGAACAAGGTTTCCCTCTTCGAAATAATAAGTTTCGATTTCCTTGTAATCTTCCTGCAAAAACTCTATCGTAAGCCGCTCGATCTGATTTCCTCGCATGGTAAAAAGATGGACCACCATCAGCGGCTTGTCTTTAGACGTTTTGCTCTCAATTTCTATGCGATTGTGAGACCTTGAAAACCTGTTATCGGCCTGATCTACAAACTTGTTGATTGAAGCAATGAGACTCTGATCTACCTTTTCTTGAGCACTTAAACCTCCAATCGATGAAATAACACAAATGGAAATAATTAGAAGTCGGTTGGTCTTATTCATTAGATGTCCCCTTTCAACGTTAATTTGATTGATATTTGGACGCCTGTTAAAGACTTATTTTGCGCATGATGAATAAAGGAGCTTCCAGTTCACCAACCACGTCGCCCATGGGCAACATTATTATTCAATCCCGGGCGAGACCGATTTGATAGATCAAAGTCGGCTCGATGCTTCAAATTAGGGGAGTTTCCAAAACATAATTAGTCAACGACGCTTGGGATGCTCCGACGCGGGACAACATCTCGTGAATATTGTTGGCTGGATCGCTGGCATAACATCTTTCGGTTTCACGAACGGGAGGGTGACCTTCTCAATTATTATTGTATTATCAATATGCCACCCATTGAGGAGCAGATGAAGTTGATTCGGATCGGGAACAGCTTAATGAAGTTCTTCAAGTCGGCTAACGTGTTTGGGAAATAGAAGCTTGAGGAAAGTTTTATGATTCGAATGTTACCAATTTCTTTAGTTGCGATTGCTATCCTTTTGTCGTTAGCATCCTGCAAAAATATTGACAAAAGTGAAACTGGAACGAAAGCCACACCCGAAATTAAAACAAGTTCGCCATCTAGCGAAGAAAAAAATGCGGCTCGCTGGAAGGAAACTACGGCAAAGGAGTTTCTAAAAATATCCGACCTAAAAAAGAAGAATCCAAAAGAAGGGATCTACGAAACCGAAGGGTACATAGTTGGTTCGGTTCCTGTATGTGATTGCCCGCCGGAAGTAGATTGTGATTGTGACAGTCCCAGTATCACCATTTCGGAACAAAACCAGCCTCGGAAAGAGTCCAGAGTTTTAGATGGTCCTCGTGAGATCACAATATTCACAAATCCTGAAGGATTCAAACTGGGTCAAAAGTACAGGTTTAAGATCGAAATTCCCGAAAAGGATTCGGCTTCTGAACCGATCTATTATGTTGATCTAGTCGCTTACCGCTTTGAACAAGAAGTCTCGGCTAATTAAAAAGACAGAGCCTCCTCGTTAAAATCGACGTCAAGACAGGAACATAAGGTATGGAAAAATCGAACCTCGCAGCGGCGGCAACCGGTTCGGACAAAAAAGTCTAGTCGCTATTCTTTCTGGTACAATTCGCTTCTACCGATCTAACCGGGGGGTCACGTCCCGCACAATAACCAACACGCAACTGATATCGCTTTGGCCGTCGCGAACCGGGTTTAGGCTGTACTCATAGGTGCGATTTCCAAACACGGTCGGATAGGTGACCTGTTCGAGGAACGAATAGGCTTTAAGGAAACACTGTTTGACCTGAGCCTCAAAGGGCTCAAGAATCTCCGGCACCAGCCCAAGCTCCTGCCAGTGTTTTTTTTGGTAAAACGTCGGCTTTTCCAAGAGTTTTACCAGTCAGCAATGCTACGCAATCTTTTGACAGATAGGAGGTTTGTTGGAGGCGGCGATCGGAATCGAACCGATGAATAAAGCTTTTGCAGAGCTCTGCCTTACCACTTGGCTACGCCGCCGGAAGAGAATTCAGATTTCAGATTCAAAATTCAAAATATTTTCTAATCCGATCTCGAGGAACTTTCTATTTTAATCAGCAAAGCGATGCTGAGATTAACTACTCGCCGCATCGCTTTCCAAAAAAATTTGGAGCGGGAGACGAGATTTGAACTCGCGACTTCGACCTTGGCAAGGTCGCGCTCTACCACTGAGCTACTCCCGCACGCAATTGATAATTCTACCCTCCTTTGGGTTTTTGTCAAGTTTCAGACTTTGAAGATTTGCGGTTTTTTGCGATCCACATCAGGCACAGAAAAGCGTTATATAAAACGGCAATCAGCGAGCCTAAAATAAAATGAGAATAGCTAAACAGGAGTATGAAAATCACCGGCAGGAGAAGAACCGAATTCGTGAATAACGAGCTGTAAAGATTGTATCGATGGCTGATCCGAATTTCACTCTTCATTACGTTCGGGTTACTTTTTACGAAGAGAAAACTGAGTATATTCGACATGTGAAGGCCGTTTATATAAGCAAAGAGAGTAAGATAGAAACCCAATATTATCCAATAGAGAAATTCCAGGGCATCCGTGAGAAAAAGCGAGGCAAGAAAGAGCAATCCGAAATTTAAGATCAGCTGGCCGATGAACCTTGGATTGAACAATCTCTTGGAATCGATGTCATCCTGATAGGTCGGATTCATTTCATAGGTTTCGATAGGGAAGTATTCGCCGTATTTCTTCTCACGCAATATTGCTCCCAAAATCGTCAGATAGTAGTCGGCTATCATCAGAATTGGAAGAAGTAGGATTTCGGGACGAAAAATCATTTTTAGAAGAGGAGACAAGAGACAGGAGACTGGTAAAAGGAGACAGGAGGCAGAAATCAGGAGACTTAAAACGTTAGGAAATAGATTAAGAAAATATTACCCAGTTTATAAAGTCCAATAAGCGACAATCTACTATCCACAATAACTGCGAATGACCGCTATCTTCCGTCTCCTGTCTCCTGTCTCCTGCCTACTGTCTTCTTACTCTCGTCTCTGCCTCCTGTCTTCTTGCTCTTACCTCACTCGACCGTCATTTTACGAACAAAATCCCAGTCGCCGCTGGCATTCATCTGTATGTTTCCAACGTTGTTCTTGGAAATAACGACGTTTTTTGAATACCAAAGAGGGAATAGCGGGAGCTCTTTGCTGATCAACTCCTGCGCTTTTACGAAGTATTCCTTGGCCTTTTCACGGTCAAGCTCTTTTAGCGCCTTGTCGAGCAGATCATCAACCTTTTTGTTGGTAAAACGCCAGCGGTTGAAGCCACTCTGCTTATCCCTCGGAATTTTCGTTGTGGCAAAAAGGTCATGCAGGAAGATCGGGTCCTGATTCCCGCCGACCCAGCGACCGGTGGTCATTATGAATTGGCCCTGTTTGACCTGTTCGCGCATGGTGCTGCCCTCAAGGCTCTCGATCGATATCGGAATTCCGGCTTTTTTCAGCTGGCTTTCCATTACGACCGCATACTCCTGCGTTGCCTTACTTCCCGAAGAGATCTTAAAGATGATCTTTTTCATTTCGCGGACGCCATCGCCGTCGGTATCTTTATAACCGGCCTCGTCAAGCAGTTTCTTTGCCTTTTCCATGTCGAATTCGTATTCGGTTCCGGGAGAATACGCCCATGAACCGGCCGGAAGGATCGAGTTTGCCAGAGTTGCATTGCCATTTAATTGATCGGAGATGATCCGCTTACGGTTTATCGCATACGCGACCGCCTGGCGGACCTTGGTTTTATTGACCGGATCTGCCTCAAAATTGAACCCTATATACTGAACGTTTGACCCGTCAAATGTCTCCACCTTGAGCGCGTCATTCTCTCCAAGGCTCTGAATCGTGTCCGGAGCAAGGTTGGTCGGATTTGGTGCGAGGTCAATTCTGCCTGATAGCAGCTCAGCCTGAAGTGCGTTGGCGTCGGCCAATAC
>JABDJV010000419.1 GCA_013003295.1 Pyrinomonadaceae bacterium
GTATACAACCTTTCCGTATGCCTCAGAGGTTTGATCGTCGGGAACCTTACATCTTTCGCACAATTTCTTGACCAGGGCCTGGGCCAGAATCACGTTGAGTCCGGTCGCAAGGTTTTCCCGCGGCAACCCCATTTGAAACATCCTGGAAAGCGTGTCTTCTACGCTTGCGGCGTGAAACGTCGACATCACCAGGTGTCCCGTAAGAGCAGCGTTTATCGCCACCGATACGTGCTCGGCCGATCGCAATTCACCGATTCCGATGATGTCCGGATCTGCCCGGAGGCAGGAATAAAAAGCGTCCCACCAGCTAAACGGCGTGTTTGGCCGGAGACTTATCTGCGTCCGCTTTGCCGAGCGGATCTCGATCGGTTCGCCAATTTCAATTATCTTGTAACAATCCGGCTCTTCAAGAGCAGCGAATATCGCTTCAAGCGTATTTGTTTTTCCCGATCCGGTCGCCCCGGTGACGACCAGAATTCCGCGCTTTTGAGTGTATGCCGCCTTTACGTCAACGATCTGCCGAGGCAGGAATCCAACCTCATTTATGTCGCGAATAGGCTTCAGCTGTGAGCGAAGGACGATCGAAGGCGAATAAAGTGTCGGCTGTGATGCAAATCTCAATTCTACCTCGACGATCTGGTTGTCCCGCAAGGTGCGAACCTTTACCGTCGAATCGATATCGCGGAATTTCATCTGGGTTGCATCTTTTCTCGCGGTTTCAGCCATTCCCATGGCCAATTGCTTTATCTTTACATATGGAATATTGTCCCAGCGCGTAAACATTTCGCTGTCGTACCGGAAACGGATCCGTCCGCATGGCTGACCGGCTTCGATATGCATATCGCTTGAACCGGACCGAAGAAATTCCATAAGGATAAGCCGTATAAATTGCTGCGTCGTGAGTTCTGATTCGTTTCTGCGGATATTCAGCTCATATTCTTCCGGATCTGTCAGATCGATCCATTCTTCGGTTTCGTCAACAAAATCTGCCTCCGAGGCTGCCTGAACGGCGCGGACTTCTTCGGGCGAAAGCAGGGATTTTCCGGATCCCCAATTTTTGGTCATTTGGGATTTCTTTTTCTGCTCGTGTTCGGCTGCGAGCGTTTGCGCCTGAGGATTATAGAGCTGCTCGTGAAACTCCTCGAAAACCTCGGGTTCGAGCTTAAGGAACCGCACATGAAATGGTGTAATTCGTAGTGCCCGGATCACTCCGTTGCGGTGATCGCCATTGCGGTTGTAAACCAATCCAACCGTATAATTAGACGCATCGTACTCTCCCGTCCAGGCGTTGAGGACGATCGCGTGATATCGGCTCGAGGCTTCCTTGCTAAGATACTGCGAAAATCGCTGAAGGTCCTCGGCCCGGTAATCCTTACCCGGATCAGGATTTAGCACCAGCGAGAGGCGGTCCGAGGAAGTCGTTCCGATCTCCTTCTGGTTATTTACGGATGAAAGCCGGTCGAGAAATATCTCTTCGATATTTTCATCTTCATCATCGAGGTATCCGTAGCTGTCGTCGTTGAGCTCTTGACTTGACATATATTTCAATATTTTCTGACCGCCGTATGGAAATTATTCAGTTGGCGGTTGATCTCTGCCGGCTATTTAAAGTTTCTGCGGCAGAGATCAGCGTATCAGTTGTTGTTATCCCCTTTTTCAATCTTCTTAACCGCCTTCGGTACCTTTGGAATATCGGTGCTCGGCTCAGGATCGAGAATCGGCTTTACAATATCCCCGTATGGCACTACCGATAGCGAGATCGCAAAATAGAGTCGGTTTAGCTCCTTTCGCTTGATCTTTCTCTTAAACAAATACCCGAGGATCGGAATACTTCCCAATCCGGGAGTTTTCGACGTATCCCTGCTGCTTGTATCGACGGTAAAACCGCCCAAAATTGCCGTAGTTTCCTGATTCAGCAGCAAACGCGTCTGGATCGAGCGCCGGTTGACCGATGGGACCCCCTGGCTGACGACCGACAGGTCAACGTCATTTGACTCCAGCTGCAGGGTCAAATTCACACCGATCGGTTTTCCGTTTTCATCATCGATCACCTGTGGCGTGACCGAAAGTATGTTTCCGGCCTCGAGGATCTCAAGCGTTCCCGCATTTCCAACGAGCGAGTTCTGCGCCTGAATTAGTACCGGGATCTGGCGTCCGACGTCGAGATCGGCCGTATCTCCGTCAACCACCATCGCAAACGGCCGCGACTTGATCGAAATCGCGCCATTGCTCTGGAGTGCCGATGCCTGGATGTTAAAATCCACGGTTCCGATCAGCGTCGAAAAATCAAACAGCGTTCCTACGTTGGGAACCGGGTTACCACTAAAATCACCAGTGGTCCGTCCGTCAGCCGTTCTTGCCGTAAGATTTGTTTGAACTCCGATATCGCGGAGCATCGTTTCATTTGCCGTATAGACCAGCCCGCGAATGATCACCTGGAAAGGCGGCCGGTCTGCCTTTTCAATGATCTGATTAATCAGATCAAGCTCATCGTCGGTGGCGCGGACGACGAGAATGTTACGTCCCGGAATCACAGAGACGGATCGATTCGTTCTGACAGCCTCGGTATTTTTCGTGTTTCCACCGGTTTGTCCGCCGCCGCCCTGCCCGCCGCCGCCAATGCTGCTTGCCGTTGGCGAGCGGATGCCAAGTATCTTTTCGATCTCGATAATGAGTTTTTCAAAATTTCCGCAATTACCGGCTCCTCCGGACTGTCCGCCGCCGCCGCCGCTCTGACCGCCGGCGCCCTGGCAGCCTTGACCGGCGCCCTGCGTGTTACTTCGACCGGCAATATCTTTGTTCCCGGATGTCGCCGGCTGTAAGAATTTTAGCTTGATAAATTTTGTATTCACTTCGGCCGCATCCTGGAGCTCGGGCAGATTTGTGTTTGCCACTAGCTGAATCGTATTGTCGTCGATGCACGTTGCCCGGACGCCGGATAAAAACAACTGCGAAGTCAAAAGCGTGTTCCAGGGGATGCTTCCGGTCCTGATATTTATCGGTTTACCGGATATCCCTTCACCAACCAGAAAATTTACGTTAAACCGCCGATGAATTTGGTAAAGCAGATCGTCGAGGACAAGCGTTGATGTCTGAGTAAAGCTGATCGGTGCTCCGACAAAATCCGGATCGCAAAAATTTGGCGCAGTGATCAGGCTTCGGTCGTTGCGAATGGCCTTTTCGAGTATCCGTCTGATCTCGGCCGGATTGGTTAATCTTTCGGGGATGAACTGGGCAGCGATGTTCGGGTTTAAGAACTTTAAACTGCGTGCGATCGCGACCACCCTCGCGCGGTGCCTTTTTAGTTCCTCGGCGCTCATTTTTTTATCGGTTTCGCTGTCGTCCGTTTTTACGGAGGCTGCTGCGATGCGAGCTTTCGCATCTTCCGGAAAAGGACGGGTTTCCTGCGCGGAAATGCCTGACGGAACCATCAAAAGGGATATGAAAAGTAGTGTTTTTAATCTCATAACAGTCACCAATAACCTACGTCAGAATTTACTCTCTCAAACCTCAAAATAAGAAATATGTTTAGTCATTCGCCCCAACCGCTGTTGAATCTTTTTCTACAGTCTTTCGATCGGCCTTGTCCGTTTCTCCGGGATCATACTTTGTTTGCTGCGAAACCGTTTGCGAATTTCGTGTGCGGATCCCGCGTCCCCACGATTTTATTATCGTTACCGGACGAACTTTATCCTCATTGCTGAACAAAACGCCCTCATCCAGCACATTAACCAGCCAGCCGTCGTAAAACCGCGTCCCGATTGGAAAGCTAAGGGTCCTGTCGGCAGATTCAGAGTAAAAGATCACTTCTTTTTCACCGCTTCCGCCGTCAACAACCGCAACCGGGATCAAATCACTGATCGCAAATATCGTCGATGATGGCGGGCGCCGATCACCATATTGGGCTCTCTCCTCCCACATCTCGAGACGATCTTTTGTGGTCAACTGGACCGGCTTCGTAACGGTTATGCCCGCGTTTGAACTCGTCGTTCCCCCGGAGCCCGCAACTGCAGGACTCTGACCGCCTGCGGCGGATCTTCCGGGGCGGACTTTACCGGAAACGGAATTAGTCGTTCGGCTAAGGGTCGATTGCGTCGGCTGCGGACCCGAAATCAAGGGCGCCGCAACGAGTTGGCTGATACCGCCCCGATCCAAAAACGGGTCTCTGGTTGCGCGCTGGACTTCCGCATCTTCGTTATCAACCACTTTTGAAAGATTTTCGGCGATCTTAGGATCAATATCCTGAACAACGGACCGGGTTGGCAAAGCTGCAACCGTAAGTCGTTCCTCGACCGCCAATACAAAAACGCCGTAGGCCGCAAGCACTAAAAATACTCCGAGAAAGGTAAATATCAGCAAAGCCGCAAGCTTAAACGACAGTCGGTCCATCAGTCCCTGCTTTGGTTTCGAACTAACTAAGGTCATTTTTTAGCCTCCGTATTGGATGTGACGGACGTATTGTCCACTTCTTGCGGTTTTTCTGCCGGCGGCGGCGCATGATATGCGATTAAAGTGAAGCCGGCCGAAACATTATTTCTCATAGAGATCACCGAATAGTCCCGGATAATCAGTATTCGCGGCATTTTCGAAATGTTGGCAAAAAAATTGACCACCTGCGGATACGGGCCGGTAACCAACGCCGGTATTTCCCGTTCGTAGAGCTGTTGCGCGCGCGGCGACTTTATCGATTCTTTGACTGCGTATAAACCCGTCAGCGTCACTCCATTTCTCTGTGCCGCTGTCTCTACCTGGCCGAGCACGTCCGAAACTTCGGTCTCTTCGGGCAACAGCGGCTTTGCTTCTTTATAGAGGCTGACGATCTTATTAAACTTGGCGCGAAATTCTTCTTCGCCTTCCAGCAAACGCTCTGTCTTCCTGTTTTCAAACTCTTTTGCCAGGACGTCTTTTCGAAGCTGGTCATTGTTTCCCAAAATACTGACTATGAGATATGAATAAAAAAGATATCCGATACCTACCGATATTATTGTAGTAACCAAAAGCGTCAACAAAGTTCCGCTCTTGACGGATTGTCTCAGGATCGTATCTCCCGTTGTTGAATATGTATTTGTTCTTTTGCCCGTATTCATGATTCTTCTCTTTACTTGCAGCTTCTTAAAATAAGCCGATAGATCCCAAAATCTAAGGCGCTGGCGCAGGGGCCGCCGGCGGTGCCGGAGCGCCGCCCGGAGCCGCCGGGGGCCCGGTAGTAGTAGGCGGTTTCACGCCCGCTTTTCTCGCTTCCGCAGCTTTTGCGGGGTCCACCGGAACAAACTCGGCCATCGGTAAATAGTTTCCGCGGATCGTCCAAGCGATCACTCCGGGAGCCGGCCCCTTTCCGGTAAGCGTCGAGCCGGTTACCGTCGGAAGAGGCGAATTGCCGCCAACCTGTATGGTTGTTTGTGCGATTCCTTCCTGAACCTCGTAAGTAAGGTTGCTGAACAGACGGCTACCGCTTTCTTTCCCGCCGGCAAATTCGAGAGATCGCAAAAACGACGTTACCGCATCCTTGCTTCGAGCCAGCCCGGTCAGTTCAATTCCGGCATCGGGTTTTAACTTCATATCCGAGATATAAAACGACCCGTCGATATCAAACGGATAGCTCTGATTTAATTGGTACAACATCCCGATCCCGACCGGTTGCTGCCTCCTTAGCGCGCTCACCTGGGTAATAAATTCCTGATACCATTTCAGGTTTGCCTCGTAGGATCTTCGCCGCTCCAGGGCAGGTTTTAACTCTTGAGTCTTCTGATCGGCCCTGACCGACCTGACCGTGAGAAGCGTACGCTCAAATAGGAAACTCGTTACCAAGGCAAACAAACAGGCGATAACGACTACCGGAGCTGCAAGCAGCGTAAATACTGCCTGGCTCCGACGTTTGGCCATATAAACTTCTTCAAGCTCCCGCCGTTCGATCTCTTCCTTGTCGGCCAGCACCATCAGATCGCGGGCCAAATTTACGGGCGGCATGATATCTGCGCCGACTGCGGTACTATCGCCAAACGTAAACGAACCGAGGAGCAGCCCGCCGGCAACGGCTTCGTCGATCGAAGTGGATATCTTTACGAAATCCAAACCAGTGTCTTTGGCATATTCCTTAGCGATCGCTTCGACCGTATCGGTCAACCCGTCCTGACTTGCCCAGACCACGCGCGCATAGGTCGACAATTGCAGAAGCTCAAGTTTTTCAGGCGACAGCTGAAGGATCAGCTGATCGAACGCGCTTCGAATATATGCATCTAATTTTGCCGGTTCGTCAGGCTCCTTCAAATCCTTGACGCCCAAATTTACCTCTTCAGGGGCGACAAACGCATATTCGCTAAACAACCCGGTCATCGGGCTCCAAAGTCCGTAGCTGAATCCCTCGTTCCTGACGAGTAGGAATGCCGTCAGCTCGGTTTCGTTTCCCGCCCGTGTCACTGCGGCTCCTTCAGGCATCGCCGTAAGGAAATATCGCGCCGCTGCCCGGATCGGGGTTTCGATCTGTAGATTCAGCAGCGAAATGATATGGTCGCCAAACGTCGCGCGCATTTTCGCACGCATCAGATCTACACTTTCCCGCGCCATTTCGGTCATCGCGATCTGCCCGCTCGGAAGCCTTGTTACCGAGCATGCGGTGCTTTCGAGAGACAGCTCGAAAACCGGGTGACTATCGGTGCCCAGATGCATTTCGCGCTCAGCCTCGATAAGGTAATCGAAGAGTTCGTTGTCATCGAGTGCGAGGACATCACCATCAAGCGCCAGAATGCGGGTGCGTTCCGAAAAATCGGTTGCCACCGTCACAAAATGCGACTGCCCGGAGAACGAACCTAAATTCAGTTCATTTTCACGACGCATTTTTAGTGCGGCAACCAGATTTTTATCAGCCGGCAGCCGCGACACATCCATATCGAATGAGCCCGGCACCAAACTGCTCGGAACTGGTAGAGCGGTAATGACCTCACGGTCACTGCTCCAAACTAAGGCGACCTGGTCAGACGATGATTTCTGGGTTGCAAATATATAATCGCCTTCCCACGCGCCATCGACTGCAGTATCTTCAGTATTTCCAAAGTTCTTATTCATAACCAATTTCAATTTCAAGTTTCGTCGCCTGGAAAGTGGGTGCTTTCAAAACGACCGAGACTCTTCGAAGAACTCTCCTATCCGCTCGAAGGAAGTTTTCTTCCCGGGGAATATCCGGTGCGGTCCAAATCGCCGGTTGAGGTGGCGATTTCAGAGACGCTTGGTGGTTTTACACCACGCCGGTCCAAATTGCGTCGATCGCAAAGATCTCTCAATTCTTCTTCGTTGGGAGAAATGGTTAATGCAGTTTCCATTGTGATCTTTCTTTGTTGAAAGAGGGTTGCGAGTGATTTATTGAGAGTCTGCATTCCGTACTTTTCAGAACCGGTCTGCATCATCGAATAAATCTGGTGTATCTTGTCATCACGTATCAAATTTCTGACGGCCGAATTCGGTACCAAAACTTCCATCGACATCGCCCGTCCGTTTCCCGCCGCGTTTGGCAGAAGTGCCTGGCATAAAATTCCTTCGAGAACCATAGATAGCTGAGTCCGGATCTGAGACTGCTGATTTGACGGGAAGACATCAATGATCCGGTTGATCGTCGACGCGGCAGTATTAGTATGCAGCGTAGCAAACGTTAAATGTCCCGTTTCTGCAACTCTGAGAGCCATTTCGATCGTCTCGACATCGCGCATTTCCCCAACCAGTACAATATCCGGGTCTTCCCGAAGGGCGGCACGCAATGCATCGCCAAACGAGAATGTGTCGCCGCCCACTTCACGCTGGGTGACGATACAGTTCTTATGAGTGTGCAAAAATTCGATCGGATCCTCGATCGTAAGAATATGTTCGCGGCGGGTAATATTGATCTTGTCGATCATCGAAGCCAGTGTGGTGGATTTCCCTGATCCGGTCGGTCCCGTCACCAACACCAACCCGCGTGGTTTTCTGCAAAGGTCAGCTACAACCGGAGGTAATCCAAGTTCCTCGAAATTTTCGATCTTGTAAGGGATTGCGCGAAACGCCGCACCAACCGTGCCTTTTTGCTGAAAAATATTTACACGGAATCTTGAGG
>JABDJV010000427.1 GCA_013003295.1 Pyrinomonadaceae bacterium
GTCGCAAGCACGGTCGGTTTATCGTCTCGCGATTTAACGTGATCGAATTGCCCGCCCCCGATCGCCACCGCGCCAATTCCAACAGCCGAGATCGCGGTAACTGCAGTTGTTGCTGCAGTTTGCGGAAGAGAGGCCGGCCCCCCGGAAGCCAGTGAGTCCTGCAGTCGCTGACTCAGTAGGGTTGTATATTCTGACAGGAAGAAGATTCGGGTGATCGGCTGGATTATAACGTACAATAGCGAGAAAATGACGATAAAGGTCAGAATGATATTTACCAAGCGATAAAGAATATTCAGCTCGCCGGAATCATCCAGGATCATATTAGCTATCGCCGGCCAACCGGTCTTACTTCCAATGATATCGTCCGTTAACCTTTCTCCCGAACCGGATACGAGGCCCGAAACCGTCTCATACGAGCTTGAAAGATCCTTAAGTTCATTTTTGTATCCCCTTATCGCAACCTCGGATTTTCTGTGGCGGAAATTCTCACTTATTTTGTTGAACAAGGCTTCCCGATTAATAGCGCCAGCCTGGACCTCGTCCAGGGGTTTAAGAACGTTGATCAATTCTGATTGCGCGTTAAAAGGAATTTGGTTGTTAAATCGGACAAACGCGTTTCTTTGAGTCGCAGCTTGTGCCTTTGCCGATGTTTCCAGCTCTGAGATCAGCGTTCCTACCTGAACCTGGGGCTCGTTTCTTGTGCGACGCTGAAACTCAAGCAGAACGCTCGTTTTGGCGTCGGCGCTGTCCCTGAACGCATCATCGATCTTGCCGAGTAGAAACTCCTGCCTGCTTTCCTTTTGCTGCTTTAGTTTTTGGGTCAGCCCCCCCGTTAATTCAGATACATCCTTTATCTCGCGCGGTTCGAAATCGAGTAGTGCCAGATTCAGAATCCCGCTTAGGCGGGAATCGCGATCTAAGTCGGGAGCGATCAGGCCTTGGATCTGGTTAACGGATCGATTCGCCGGTGTTCCGTCTCCGGCTTTTTGATCGCCCTGTTTTCCCACGACGAGGATCGGCGCCTGTTTATCACCGTGATATTTCTCATCCTGCTTTTTTATCCAAATTAGTGAAGTTGCCGCGATCAAGAAAAGAATCAGGAATAAGAATTGTTGCTTGACGAGGCTTATTGCTTTTAGAATTGTCTTAACTTTCCACATACAGAGTCCTTTATGCTATTGATCCAGTCGTTGAGCGCGGTAGATCGGAAGAAGGGTTAACAAAGTCTCAAAGATACAAGTAACTGTACAATGTGAAGGCGCGGCTTCTAAAAAAATTGCTTTCTTTTTTGGAATCTTACTCCAAAATGACAAAAAAGTATTGTTTTTTTTTACCTCAATGTGAAAAACAAGGACAGTAATAACCGCATTCGGGCGGTTTACTGGATTTCTAAAGGGTACTTCAGGGAAGGGTTTAAAGGGCGAATTGTCAGATTTTTCCCAAAATTTGGTCGATCCGAAGACCTTCCGCAGAGCTCAGAAATTTCGACGTGCACTTGTAATGACCAAATTTCGATCAGCCTTTGTCAACGGATTACTTGCTCAGCTGCTGTCTTAACCAGGTTTTCGCGATATTCCAGTCGCGTTTAACGGTGACGTTTGAAACGCCGAGAACATCAGCGGTTTCGTCCAAGGTCATTCCGCCAAAGTACTTCAATTCGACGATTCTGGACTGGCGTGGGTCAAACTTCTCGAGCCTTGTCAGCGCCTCGTCAAGAGCGATCAGGTCTACCGATTCTTCCTGCGGGACAAGATAGCGGGCTTCATCAAGTGGCAGGTTTTCATGTTTATCGCCGCGTTTTTTTCGTTTTCTCTTACGCGCATGATCAACTAATATCCGACGCATTGCCTGGGCGGCAATCGCAAAAAAATGATTTCGATCCTCCCATTCGACACCAACCTTGTCGACCAGTTTTATATAGGCTTCATTGACCAGCGCGGTAGTCTGCAGGGTGTGCCCCTGGCGCTCATTTCTTAAATAGGCTGATGCACGCCGACGAAGTTCGTCGTAAACGTACGGAAACAGCTCATTAAATGCGTCTTCTTTTCCCTGCTTCCACTCATGTAAGAGCAAGGTTATCCGGCGAGAATCTTGTTTTTCGTCTTCCATCCGATTATTTGAACAAAAACAGGATATTCTCCCTGATTTTACAAGTCAAAGAATGATAAGACCCAAATTGGCAAGCTTTGTCGCTTATAAATATTAGAGAATACTCCGGCTGGGGTAAGTAAATTAAGAGCCGACGAAGAAACGCGACTTTATCCTATAGCTGTTTCCGCCAAAGGGCGGAAAGCGAGCGCCACCTGTTATTCGTCTGCGCTCCGGTGGGGGGCCGCAATCGATCAAGAATTGGTTTTTCGGCAAACGCAAAAATGTAGTATTGTTTAGGACGAATAAAGACCGAAATCCTTTTCACGCCATGTACAAATGCCCCCAATGCCAAAACGTTACGTCCGAAAGGGTCGAAGTATGCGCAAAATGTGGTTTTTCGCTCGCAAATGACGTAAATGAGACTCTTTTGAATCTCGGGGTCGATGAAACGCAGGCGACCCGTATTTTATCCGATAAATCGATGACCCCGGAAAAATGGCGAAAGATAAAGGATCTGTTTATTGCGGTGCAGGAAAAGCCCATCGAAAAGCGCGGGGAATTTCTTGAAAACGCCTGCGGAGGAGATCAGGACCTCAAGAATGAGGTTGAAGAACTTCTTGGTTCCTATTCAGAAGATGACGAATTCCTGGAAACGCCCGCCGTTGGCGAGGTCGCAAGTATGTTTGCCGATGAGGGCTCCCGGGCTCGAAACCAGAGCGGCGAAAATTCCGACGGCAGCCGTCTGAACAAGGGCTCGAATCTGGCGGAGCGTTACCGAATCATCAAGCTGCTCGGCAAAGGCGGGATGGGCGAAGTTTATCTTGGTACGGACATTAAGCTTGACCGCAAAGTTGCGCTCAAGGTTCTTCCGGCCGGGCTCACAGAAAATAAAGAAAGACTTCAACGGTTTGAGCAGGAAGCCCGGGCCGTTTCCGCGCTAAACCATCCATATATTTTGACGATCTTCGAATTCGGAAATAGCGAAGACGGCTCTCATTTTATCGCTACCGAATACGTCGAAGGCCAAACACTCGATGATTACGGATTGGGCCGGAGGCTCGAACTGAGCGAGGTTTTGAAAATTGCGATGCAGGTTTCATCCGCACTTTCAGCCGCCCATGAGCTTGGTATCACCCACCGGGACATCAAACCGGAAAACATCATGGTCAGGCCCGACGGCTATGTAAAAGTGCTGGATTTTGGATTGGCAAAGCTTACCGGACAAAGCGAAACGACTGACCCCGATTCTGAAGCGACGACAAAAGCCTTGGTCAACACAAATCCCGGATCGGTAATGGGGACCGCGGCCTATATGTCTCCGGAACAGGCAAGGGGAGTTGAGGTTGACGGCCGGACGGATATTTGGAGTTTGGGCGTAGTGATGTACGAATTGATCACTGGCCATAAGCCCTTTCGCGGAGACACCTCTACCGATACCATCATCTCAGTTATAAAAAAGGAGCCGCCGCCGATCATTTCGTATGTTCCTAATGTGCCGTCCGAGCTGGTCTGGATAATTTCCAAGATGCTCTCGAAAGAATTGGATGGCCGCTATCAAACTGCAAAGGAATTGCGTGCTGACCTTGCAAAGATCAAGAAACACGTAGAGTTTCAGGATGATATTGAGCGCTCAACCTCACCCGAACAAAGCGCTGAGGATCTGGACCGGGAACAGCCCACAAAGATGCACGAGCGGATACCGACGGCCGCTCAGGATGTGCATTCGACCCTTGGAGTAAATACTCAGGTTAGCAAATATCCGGAAGCCAAAACGGAATCCAGTCTTGAATATGCGGTTACACAGGTAAGAAGCCGGAAATTGCTCTCGGCAATTGTCGCAGCCGTTTTGATCGGATCAATTGCTGCATTTTCGTATTTTGTGTTTTATGGCAGCTTTGGCCCGGGAGCGATCGATTCGATCGCGGTTTTGCCGTTTGAAAACAGAAGTGCCGATGAAGATCTTAAATATCTTTCAGACGGGATTAGCGAGAGCCTGATCGACCGCCTCTCAGGGATCTCCCAATTGAGGGTGATCGCCCGGAATTCCAGCTTTAAGTTCAGAGGAGAAAATATAGATATCCGCGATGTTTCCGAAAAGCTCGGCGTACGGGCCGTGATCATGGGGAGTATTATGCAGCGCGGCGACGACCTGACGATAAGGGTTGAGGTGATAGACGCGGTTGAAAATAAACAGTTATGGGGTGAGCGATATAACCGTAAGGCGAAGGACCTTTTGACGATCCAAAATGAGATCGCCCAAATGGTTTCCGAAAAATTGAGTCTCAAATTGAGCAACGAAGAGGAAAAACGCCTGGCGAATGGCGGAACTGAAAATTCTGAAGCATATCGACAATACCTCAATGGACTGGTCGAACTAAAAGGCCCTAAGGACGTCAGTAGCAATGCGATCAATTATTTCCAGAAAGCGGTCGAGCTTGACCCCAACTTTGCGCTGGCGCATGCAGAGATCGCTCTAATTTATACGGATCGCGCCCTCGGCGCAGGTGATCCGCGCAAATTGATCCCAAAAGCCCGAGCTGCCACTCAGCGAGCTCTGGAGATCGACGATAAGCTCGCCAAGCCCTACCTGGCATTGGCAATGTTGAAAGAGTTTGAGTTTGATTGGCCCGGTGCAGAACGGGAATACCGGCGGGCGATCGAGCTAAATCCGAGTCTTGATTTAGCCCGCAACAGATACTCATTTTATCTCTCCACAATGGGGCGCCATTCGGAGGCACTGGAACAGAACAGGCTTTTACAAATGCGCGACCCGGTTAATTTACGACTGATGCTGCTCTTTAAAGCAAATAATTTAATGACGGCCCGACGATTTGACGAAGCACTTGAAGTCCACAAGGAGGCGGAAAAACTAAATACATCGGGAAAGATCCCTCACTTTGCTATCGGCCTCGTCTATGCCGGCAAGGGATCTTATAAGAAAGCGAGCGAGGAATTTCGGGAAGCGGTAGAAAATCTTGGGGGAGACGACATATACAGCCTACCCTTGGTCTATTTGGGTGCAGCATATGCAAAAATGCCCGAAAAGCGCGGGGAAGCGCTCTCAATCCTGAAAAAGCTCGAATCCATGGACGGGTATGTCTCTCCCGCAATAATTGCCGTGCTGCAAACAGCGCTCGATGACAAGGACGGCGCGATGAGATCTCTTGAAAAGGCATATGATGAACGCGATGTTCAACTAAGATTTATTGGAGTCGGATATGAATACGACGGCCTCCGCGACGATCCTCGATTTCAAAAATTGTTAAAACAGATCGGTTTGTCTGACGCCGAAAAATAGCCTTGTCGCAATAAATTGTTTAGTTTCTTCGTTTACCGAATGCCGATTTCAGTTTCTGCGTTTTAAATCTTCACGCAAACAGACTAAAATTAGAATTAACTGGTTTTTGCGATCGCAAATGATCAGGATTTCAAACGGGCAGTTTGCACTTCCGAAACATTTACCCAAATAAGTGACAATTACAAAAAAAAGCACGGTAGATCCGATAATCGAATCGATGTACATATGCATCGAGGAGAAAGACTATTATGGCTGCATCGCGCTTCTTCACAAGAAAATACTCACAAAAAAAACGAAATTCCCGATTCTTGAGTATGTTACGCACGAGCTATTTCGTAGGATTCCCGAACCATGCCAAATCCCCTTTTGCGACAAGGTTACTCAATTGAACGAGATGAGCTCGAGCGTTGTTACCGGAACGGCACTTCAAATACGGCTTGATAAACACATTGAAGAATCGATCACAAAATCGATCGAGTATATCCGTCACGGAAACCAGTGGTATCACTGCGACCATATCAGCGAGCGCGTCTTAGGGTTTGCGTTGCTAAATTATCCAAAGGTAATACTGCCTGTCCTGCCGTCTTTCCTAAAGGAAAATGACAAATGGATGGTCAGAATGGTAGGTGTCGCGGGCCACTATGCAGTAAAAAAGGGCCTCGAAAAAGTGTACGTCGAAGAACTTTTTACGCTGTTGATAGACAACGCGAA
>JABDJV010000428.1 GCA_013003295.1 Pyrinomonadaceae bacterium
ACTATGTAACCCTGTTGAGCTCACTCGGTGCAGGAAAACTAGCGTTCGCCGGACAAACCGGAACCTTCTTATTTCTGGCATTTGCCTTGGCTTTCTCGATCAAAGTCCCGCTGTTTCCATTCCATACATGGCTTCCGGATGCGCATACTGAAGCGCCGACCGCAGGTTCGGTAATCCTGGCCGCGGTGCTTCTGAAAATGGGAACCTATGGTTTGATGCGTTTTAATTTTACGCTATTCCCTGAGGCTTCCCGGGAAATGGCCTGGATATTCATAATCCTTGCGATTATCGGAATTATTTATGGTGCGCTGGTCGCAATGGTACAGCCGGATATTAAGCGGCTTGTTGCCTATTCATCGATCGCACACATGGGTTTTGTGATTCTCGGGATGTTTTCGTTTACCGAAATGGGAATGCAGGGCGCACTCTATACGATGCTTGCTCATGGGGTTACAACGGGGGCATTGTTCTTACTCGTTGGGTTTATCTATGACCGAAGGCATACCCGACTTATCACGGAATATGGCGGACTTTCGAGTATTATGCCGATCTACGCCACGTTTTTTGTGATCACGACGATGGCTTCTATCGGTTTGCCGTTTCTAAATGGATTTGTCGGCGAATTCCTGATCATGATCGGCATGTGGTCTTCAACGATTCTTGCCGGAAGCTGGAACCGGGTAGCGGCCATGTTAGCCGGGACCGGTGTGATCTTTGCCGCCGTTTACTTACTTTGGATGGTTCAGAGGGTTTTCTTTGGAAAAGTTACCAACGAGAAAAACAAGACTTTGACCGATCTCAGTTTTCGCGAGATCGGGCTGATGGTTCCGCTGCTGTTTCTAATGGTGTTTATGGGTGTTTATCCGCGGCCGATCCTCAATGCCTCCAAGGATGCGGTGGTCGCTATTCAGAAAAGAGTTATCGGCGAGACAAAAGGCGGCACGATTGCAAATGCTTCTAAAGGAAAGGAGCCAAAGGAATTAGCACGTTAAGATCTTAATTGAAATGAATACGTTTTTACTAACAGAATTAGCTGATCCCGATCCAGGGCTTAGGATCGTTTTACCGGAGATATTGTTGGGCATTACCGGTATTCTGGTGATGGTCTATGACAGCTATTTCCCTAAACAGCATAAGCTTACGGCGACTATTTCGCTTTTTGGAATAGCCCTGTCGTCTTTTGTTCTGTACCTTCTTTGGCAGGGTGACTTTGCTGCCTCCACCGCTTGGGGCGGAATGATCGTCACCGATGGATTGCGGCTGAGCTTTACCTTTGTATTCCTACTGGTTACGGCTTTAACGATATTGATCTCGAGCATCTGGATAGACCGGGAAAACGTCCCGGCCGGCGAATTTCATGCATTGCTGCTGTTTGCCACAGTGGGAATGATGTTCATGGCTTCAGGCAATGATCTCGTGATCATCTTTCTCGGGCTTGAAACGCTTTCGATCGCGACTTATGTAATGGCCGGGCTTCGAAAATCCGACTTGAAGTCTAATGAATCGGCAATGAAGTATTTCGTGCTTGGCTCTTACGCTTCAGCGTTTTTGCTCTACGGAATGGCGTTGATCTATGGTGCTACGGGATCGACCAACATAACCCAGATCGCGGAGAAAGTTGGTGACCCGAATTTCCCCGCCCTGCTTCTGGTCGGAGGCGCGATGCTTTTGGTTGGATTCGGATTTAAGGTTGCAACCGTTCCCTTTCACGTCTGGACCCCCGATGTTTACGAAGGCGCGCCAACACCGGTCACAGCCTTTATGGCTGCGGGACCAAAGGCGGCCGGTTTTGCTTCGTTTTTAAGAGTATTTGTGCTCGGTTTTCCGCTTGTCGCGGGTGTCCAGGCATCGGAATATCTACACGCCTCCTGGATCAATGCGTTGACGATCATCGCGATCCTTTCCATGACGGTTGGAAACGTCGCCGCGATCGTTCAAAACAACGTGAAAAGAATGCTGGCGTATTCATCGATCGCACATGCCGGATACGCGCTCGTTGGTTTTATCGGTGCCGGCGTGGCAACAACTTTAAGCGGGCGGGATGAAGCAATTGCCGCAGTAGCGTTTTACATGCTCACCTATGCGGTGACAAACCTCGGTGCATTTGCGGTTGTGACTCTGCTTGGGCAGAAAAACGATCGTCGTACCGAATTTGAAGATTACAACGGTATTGGATTCAAATCACCGATACTCGCATTTACACTTTCGCTGTTTATGCTCAGTCTCCTGGGCCTTCCGCTCACGGCCGGCTTCATCGGAAAAGTACTGGTATTTCGTCCCGCTCTTGAAGCAGGCAGCCTGATGCTGACGGTCCTGGTTGTGATCGCTGTGATCAACACCGCTATTTCGGCCTATTATTATTTGCGTTTGATCGTGGTCATGTTTTTCAAAGAGCGCACGACAGATTGGCTTCCTCCGAAAATCCCGGTTGCGGTCGGGTTCGTTCTTTTGGTGACGGTAATAGGTGTCTTCTACTTGGGCTTGTTTGGAAACCGAACGATCAAATCGTTCAACATCTCAACCCCGGCGAAAGCTGAGTTAAACAGATAGCCTGGGGCGTACAAAAATCATGGAGAGTAAAATTTATTTAAGAATAGGTTTTGCTCTCCTTTTACTTTTTGCAGTGACTCCCGGCATCGCCCAAACCGCGGCCGAATTCAGCAAGCCCTGGATCGATAACGAAAAAGCGATCGTCATTGATGCTTTTCACAAGAATTCGATCGATTGGAGACAGATCAAAACCGACCGACGGGTAGCCGGAATTATTCATAAAGCAACCGAGGGAACGGGGGTTTCGGATCCAAAATACGCTTCGAGAAGATTGCTGGCAAAGCGTTTGGGATATAAATGGGGTTCTTACCATCTACTTCGAAAGGGCGAAACCATCAGGCAGGCCAGGTTTTACCTGAATAAGATCGGAAGGGATTCATCGGATGAAATAATGGCGCTCGACGTGGAGTGCACGACAAACTCACTTTGCAACGTTCCGAAATACAAGGTCACCGCGGAAGAAATAGCGACATTTCTAAAATATGTAAAACAAAAAACGGGACGCTATCCGATTTTCTACGGCAATCAGTCGGTGATCAAAGACCTTTCCAAAAACCTTCCAAATAACCAACTGCTAATGAGCGTTCCGCTATGGTACGCGCGCTTTAAGGAGAACGTTACGGATTTTCCAAAGGGCATCTGGAGAAGCTATACTCTTTGGCAATTTTCGAGCGAAATAAATTGTAAGCCTGACGAAAAATGTCTCTATCGGGTTCCCGGGACCAAGCATGATATGGACATAAATGTTTACAATGGAACGATTGAAGAGATGCAAAGAGATTGGCCAATGATCGGACAGTAAATCGAAATGTATAAAAAGCTGGATATTGAAAATTGGAGCCGAAAACCTACCTTTGAGTTTTTTCGCGACTTCGAGGACCCTTTTTTTAATATGACTGCAAACGTTGACGTCACCGGGCTTTATAATTTCTGTAAGGAAAATGAATTGTCGATCGCAATCGCGCTTCTCTATTGCTCGCAAAAAGCGGCAAACGAAATTCGTGAATTTAGGATTCGGCTGCTCGACGGTGAACTGGTTGAATACGAAATTGTCGAGGCAACTCAGACAATTCTTCAGGATGACGAGACTTTTTCTTTCTGCTATTACCAAACGGCTTCGAATATCTACGATTACGTTTCAGCCGGAAGGCGCGACTACCAAAAGTATAAAAGCCTGAACACATTCGACGTCGAAACTGACCGTTTGGACCTGATCTATTATTCGGTCATCCCCTGGATCTCGTTTACCAGTTTCAAGCACGCCTCCCGGCTTGATAAAACGCAAACGGTTCCACGTATCGTATTTGGTAAAATATTTGAAGATGGCGCGAAAAAAAAGGTCCCCGTCTCGGTTGAGGTCAACCATACAATAATGGATGGGATACATGTTGGAAAATACTATTCAAAGCTGCAGGAAAATTTTGATTCACCCGGGTAGGTATGAAGGTAATAGCAAAGATCAGGGAAAAAATGGGTGACGAATGGCTGCCGAATGTCTACGCGACGAAGGTGAGGAGCCAGCGAACACGTTCGTACGAGATCGATCTGCCGAAAAAACAAAATTCAGCTTTGATTCAACACACCTTGCTCGGTATTGAATTAAAGGTTGGACATAAACGATTTGCATGTCCGGATCTTTCGACCGCCAGATATCTGCAGG
This sequence comes from Pyrinomonadaceae bacterium, assembly GCA_013003295.1. GTDB lineage: Bacteria > Acidobacteriota > Blastocatellia > Pyrinomonadales > Pyrinomonadaceae > Aridibacter. Next base: position 4,211 of record JABDJV010000428.1, read on the forward strand.
TATTTGCGTGGATCGGCTGCAAAAGCTTCGCGATCCCATATGATATTTCGAAAATCTCCACTATTGCGGACGAACTCGAATCCTCCTGGCATAGATCGCTGCTTTATGCTGAAGAAGTATCAAAGGGAAAGTCCAATCCGGTTCGCGGCAGGATTCGGTCTGCCATGGTAAAAAAGATACGCTGGGAGATCGAAGAAATCGGAGCCGGTGAAGCTATTCCGAAGTTCAGGAAGAGTACAAAACAGCGAAAATATTCATCGTAATTTGACCCCATTTTGTGCGAAATTCGTTAGATTACGGATTTCAAAAATGGTAAAGTAGTGGTGGAGATATGTTAGACGCAACGCCGTTACGCTACAAAACTGAATCGCTCCCCTTTCCCTACAATAAGCAGGCATATTGTAGGTATGAACCAATTGAACAAAAGATAGAGCACGCCAAGGTCCTGATCGTGAACGACCTTCTGCGTTATGAATCCGATCTGTCTGACATCGCGAGAAAAGACTGGAAAAACGAGATCGATAAACATCTGCGCCTCGAAAACCAGCTTTCCCAGATGGCTTGCGACAACATTGCGAAGAACGTCCAGCGCCTGGTTAAGAATCCAACTTCACTAACTGTTCATCTATCCGAGATCGAGGATGCGGCAAGAACATTCGAACCGGAAGCGATCGTAATGAGCGGAACCCTGTCGGATTTTGACTATTATAATCCTGAGTATCTGGCGAATTTTGAAAAGTTTATCAAGAGTACCAAAATCCCTGTGCTAGGAATTTGCGGCGCCCATCAATTGATCGGGCTATCGTTTGGAAATCCGATAAGAACGCTTGATAACCGTCAGCAGCACGAAATCAGAACCGGGCGGGTCGCGGAATTTCAATATCGTTTTGTAAAGATAATCGATTCATCCGACCCGATATTTGCAGGAATTGATGATAGTGAGAGCGGAATTTGGCAGGACTATACGCTTGAAGATAAGATCCTTCGGGTTTGGCAAAACCACGGTCTTCAGGTCGTCGGAATTCCGGAAGGTTTCAAGCAGCTCGCCAAATCTTATCTATGCGACAACCAGATGATGGTAAAACGTAATGACGGTCAGATGATATATACGGTTCAGTTTCATCTCGAAAAGTCATTTGAGGACTGGTCAAAAAACCCAACGCGTTGGGAGCATCCGAATGAATCCCGCGACGGACGTATCCTCTTTGAAAATTTTCTCCAGCTTTCACTCGAACATACCCAAAAACAAAAAGACTAAGATTCTCACCTCAGCCTTTTCAGAAATATCTTCCTACTTTTTATTTTAATCAAAGCACTCTTCCGGTACATTCTCCAAAGTGTTTCTGATCAGCATATCTACGACCGGATTAAAGTCTTCATTGTTTTCTTTATAAACGCGAAGCTGTTCATCCGCGGAAGTTCCCCGCTCCATTATCGTATGGATATGTTCGATCTCATTTCTTGATCCGAGATCATCGACGACATCATCCACGAAATCCAACAATTCACGGATCAGGTCCTTAACCGGAACTTCCTTTTGCTTCCCAAGATCGAGCAACTTCCCATCGAGGCCATATCGAACCGCCCGCCACTTGTTTTCCTGAATCAGCCGACGATGATAGAGCCTAAAGCCCAGATTCTTCTCAATTAACACGGTCAGTTTTGCAACGATCGCCTGAAATAGCGCAGCGATCGCAATCGTATCATCGACCTTTGTTGGAATGTCGCAAACACGAAACTCAAGCGTCGGGAAAAACGGATGCGGACGAATGTCCCAATAGATCTTTTTCGCATTGTCGATGCAATTCATCTTAACGAGCAGATCCACATAG
>JABDJV010000431.1 GCA_013003295.1 Pyrinomonadaceae bacterium
ATATAGAGCTGGGAACGGCCTATATGCGCGAGCAGCTGAACAAATACGGCAAGATCGAGTATATGTCTGTCGCATACAATGCGGGCCCGGCCCGGGTGGTGCGCTGGAGAAACGAGCTGCCGTATGAAATGGATGAGTTTGTAGAGGAAATTCCGTTTCGCGAAACCAGGGGATATGTAAAAGGCGTGATTCGAAATTCGGCGCAATACCGAAGGTTGTATGACATCAACGGCAATTTCAAACCAAACGTCGGTAAAAATCCGATCCGCGGACAGATCGATTCAAAACCGGCTGAGCAATTCGCCAAAGAACACCCCGAGATCGATGTGAAGAGAACTGCGGAGTAACGAGGGAAGTCAGTGACTGAAAAGCAGAAATCAGCAACGGTTGGATGATTCAACGAATAAATTGCCGCCAGCTTTAGCTGGAGGTTCGCGTCTGGAAAATTTTTGGCTTCAGCCAAATCGAAGGTTAAATCCTTATTGCTTTAGCCACAGCGATTTACGGGAATTTGGCTGAAGCCGGCGAAGATTTTCATGTCCATTTTTGGCTAAAGCCGCAAATGTATTTTGATTCACCTCCAGCTAAAGCTGGAGGCAATCTATAAGCATATCGCCATATTTCTCAGTCTGGTTTTATTCTTCAACTAGGGTTTTAACAATCACTTTTCTCTCTCTCGCTCCATCAAACTCGCAAAGGTAGATTCCCTGCCAACGCCCCAAAAGCAATTTCCCGTTTTCAAACGGAACGGTGAGGCTCGAGCCCATCAATGACGATTTTATATGGGCGTCAGAATTGTGTTCGAAATGTTTAAAACCCTCGTAATATTGCGGAATAGTGTTCTTGAGAAATAAAAGAATATCGTGTTTTACATCCGGATCGGCGTTTTCGTTTATCGTCAGGCCGCAGGTGGTATGTTGGGTGAAAAGTATGCATATACCAGAGCTGGTTTTCGGCAAGTCCACTGAAACCTCCCGAGTGATCTCGATCAATTCCTCGCGCTTTGTTGATTGGAAATCTAAAGTTTTCATAAACAAGAGTCTACCGCAGAGACGCGAAGACGCAGAGAAAAAAAATGCAGAAGAACGGAGGATACCAATAATCTCCGTGCCTCTGCGTCTCAGCGGTTAAAAACACGCTTTATAGTGTCTTTCCAGCCGGAACCTCAACCGTTCTTTCCACCGAAACTTTCGGGTTTAATTCAACCTTCGAGTCATGCGGTTTTACGCTGATATGCGGCGCGATGATCAGCGCGACAATACTCATCAGCTTGATCAGAATGTTCATTGAAGGACCCGAAGTATCCTTAAACGGATCTCCGACCGTGTCGCCGGTTACACTCGCATGATGAGCGTCGCTTCCTTTGTACTGCATCTCACCGTTTACTTCTACGCCCGCTTCGAATGATTTTTTAGCATTGTCCCATGCTCCGCCGGCGTTGTTTTGGAACATTCCCATCATAACGCCCGAAACGGTAACTCCTGCCAATAAACCGCCCAGCACTTCCGGTCCGAAGGCAAATCCGACAAGAACCGGTGTGATCAAAGCGATCGCACCCGGAAGCACCATCTCCCTGATCGAAGCTTCGGTTGAAATGGCAACGCACTTATCGTATTCCGGCGTCGCTTCACCCTCCATGATTCCCGGAATTTCCTTAAATTGGCGCCGCACTTCCTGTACCATCGCCATCGCCGCTCTTCCGACTGCCGCGATCGCAAGGGAAGAAAAGATAAACGGAATCATTCCGCCGACGAACAGGCCGGCGAGTACATCCGCTTTGTAAATATCGATCGAATCGATTCCGGCGAGACCGACAAACGCGGCAAATAATGCCAGCGCCGTAAGCGCAGCCGACGCGATCGCAAATCCCTTACCGGTTGCCGCTGTCGTATTCCCGACGGCATCGAGGATATCGGTTCTCTCTCTAACTTCTTTTGGAAGGCCGCTCATCTCGGCAATACCACCGGCATTGTCTGCGATCGGCCCGAAAGCATCGATTGCCAGCTGCATTGCGGTTGTTGCCATCATTCCGGCGGCCGCAATAGCCACCCCGTACAAACCGGCAAAATAATGTGCGAAGTAGATGCCTGAAGCCAGAACAAGGGTTGGAATCAGTGTCGATTCCATACCAACTGAGAGACCGCCGATAATGTTTGTCGCTGCCCCGGTATCTGACTGCTTTACGATCGAGGTCACGGGTCGTTTACCCATGGCCGTGTAGTATTCGGTAACAATACTCATAAGCGCGCCGACAATCGATCCTACAAGAATTGCCAGGAACACATCCGTGTTTGAAAAGTCGCGGCCCCTCAAGCTCATTTCAGCCGGAAGCATCCACGTTACGAGGAAATAGCATGCGATCGTTACCAAAATGATCGAGGTCCAGTTACCGATATTCAGCGCTTTTTGAACGTTTCCTTTGTCATCCGAAATCCTGACCAGCATGAATCCAACGATCGAAAAAATGATCCCGAGCCCGGCAATGACCATCGGAAGAATGATCGGAGATATCCCGCCGAATTGGTCGGCTGCAACGATCTCACGACCAAGAACCATCGTCGCCAGCATTGTCGCAACATAGGATCCGAATAGATCGGCTCCCATTCCGGCCACGTCGCCGACGTTGTCACCGACGTTGTCCGCTATTGTAGCCGGATTTCTTGCATCGTCTTCAGGAATTCCTGCTTCAACTTTTCCTACCAGATCGGCGCCGACGTCAGCCGCTTTGGTATAAATACCCCCGCCGACCCTGGCGAAAAGAGCAATCGATTCAGCACCGAGAGAAAAGCCGGCGAGTACTTCGATCGCCTTTTCCATAGCGATTCCGTTTACCGAAGCGCCAATGCTCACAACATATAACTGGTAGAAAACGAGAAACAGCGATCCCAGGCCAAAGACAGCCAGGCCGGCAACGCCGAGTCCCATTACCGTTCCGCCGGTAAACGCTACTTTTAATGCACCTTTAAGCGAGGTTCTTGCCGCCTGCGTTGTTCGGACATTGGCTTTTGTCGCGATGTTCATGCCGAAATATCCGGCTGTCGCGCTAAAAACCGCACCGATGATAAAGGACAAAGCGATCACAGGAGAAGATGTTTCAACCAGTGTTCCGGACCATGCGAGGAGTGCGGCCGCAATAATCGCAAAATATGTCAGCACCTTCCACTCTGC
>JABDJV010000010.1 GCA_013003295.1 Pyrinomonadaceae bacterium
TTAAAAGACTCCCTACGCAACAAACGTAATATAACGCCTGTTGTTATTGCTTCTGTGTTGAATCTGCGGTTTTACGACAAGGAAAGCCTGATAGATCCCTACCGCCGAAATATCTTTCAGCAGGCAATTCCGGTTGCGATCCTGGAGATTGATAGGGATCAGCTTCAGAAAGTAGTTAGGAATTACGAAGAGAGATCCGCGGCCGAGCGGTCCATGCTTTCCTTCGATATGGAAAAATTCAGGAAGCTGGAATTTGGAATGAAATATGAAGAGGTAGTATCAGTCCTGGGAGAAGAGGGAGCAAACAATCAAAGTATGGTGAATGTATCTTCGTCGGGTGGTTCGACCGAAATGAAGTCATATGTCTGGCAATCAGCCAATTTTGGTACGATCAGTTGCTCATTTGTCGATGAAAAGCTTTCGCACAAGCGATTTTTAAATACTTCGCGCCGCAAATACAAGAAGGCCGATTTAAGCGGCTTGAAATACGACCAATTGAAAATACGTATGTCTTACCAGGAAGTAAGAAACATTATTGGCTCCGATGGCCTTCTCCTCACTTCAAGTGCAGCGCCTGCAGGAGTTACGGAAAGATTTTCGTGGCGCAGCGAAAAAGGCACCATCAGCGTGCTTTTTCGCAATGGTGCCTTGTTCAATAAAAGAAGAAACGGGTTCAAATAATCTACTGCTGCTTTCCTTCCAGGAACGCTTTCAAGCGTCTTGAGCGTGACGGGTGTCGAAGTTTTCTCAGCGCTTTTGCTTCTATCTGCCGAATACGCTCACGGGTTACCGTAAAGTGTTGTCCAACTTCTTCCAGCGTGTGCTCCGAGCCCGTGTTTCCAAGCCCAAAACGCATTTTAATTACCTTCTCCTCGCGCGGTGTCAGCGTTGCAAGGACCTCATCCGTAATTTCGCTCAAATTTGAGAACGTCACTGATTCGGCCGGATTCAGGATCGATTTGTCTTCGATGAAATCACCGAGATGTGAATCTTCTTCTTCGCCGATCGGAGTTTCAAGCGAGATCGGCTCCTGAGCAATTTTCAGGACCTTTCTCACCTTTGAAACCGGAATGTCCATTTTCTTTGCGATCTCTTCCGAGGAAGGTTCACGCCCATACTCCTGGACCAAAGCCCTCGAAGTGCGGATCAGTTTGTTGATGGTCTCGATCATGTGCACAGGGATCCTGATGGTGCGGGCCTGGTCGGCGATCGCACGCGTGATCGCCTGTCTGATCCACCACGTCGCATAGGTCGAAAATTTATACCCGCGACGCCACTCGAATTTATCAACCGCTTTCATCAAACCAATGTTGCCTTCCTGGATCAGGTCAAGAAACTGCAGCCCGCGATTCGTGTATTTCTTAGCAATTGAAACTACAAGACGCAGGTTTGCCTCTACCAGTTCACGCTTGGCGATACCGGCCTTTCGTTCCCCGATCAGTATTGTCTGCAGCGAACGCTTGATCCGGATCGTAGAAAGCCTGTGCTCTTCCTCAATAGCCTTGAGGTTCGCTTTTTCGGCTCTGAGAATCGCATTGAGCTCTCGTTTGCGTTTTGGTGTTGGTTTCTTTTTCCGTTTGATCTCAGCTTCAGCTTTTTTGATCTTGCGCTCTGACATGCGGATCTCGCTATTTACTTTGCTGATCGCACCGACGAGTCGTTGGCGCGCATATTCGGTTAGATCTAGACGCTTGATCTCGTGAGCGATCTCGAGGCGCTGACGGGCCAGGCGGTATTTCAACCGCAAAAATTTCTTCGTTGGCTTCTTTGATTTTGTTTTCTTTTTCTTTTCGTTTTGAAATTGATCGTGAGTTTTTAGCGTTTTCTTAAAAACTCCGGTGATGTGATCCATTCCCTCAAGCGTCCAGCGGCGATACTCCTCAGCCTTATCTTCGGTTTCATCAATGCCCGAATGCTCCGAGAAGATGATCATTTCACGAATATTCGCTTTCAGCTCCGCCAATTCTTCACCGATCTTTAAAAGCTCTTTAACTGCGATCGGCGAACGAGCGATCGTTTTGTGCGCCTTCATTTGACCGCGCTCGATCCTCTGCGCAATGGTCACTTCACCTTCTCGCGTTAAGAGGGGAACGATTCCCATTTCCCGCAGGTAGAGACGAACCGGGTCATTGGTTTTATCGAGCTTACCCGCAGACAGATCGAGATCTTTGCCCGCACCACTTTTGTTGTCCATCGCCACGTGTGCCGCCTGCGAAAGCAAATGCGCATCAGCGTCGGCAACGGAAATCCCGGAGGCTTCAAGCCTGCCCAATACTTCTTCAATATCATCCGGTGACATAAGGTCATCCGGAATCTCTCTGTTTAACTCATCGAAACTCAAAAACTCCTTCTTCTTTCCAAGTCGTAAAAGTCGTTTTATCAGTTTCTCTTTATCGTTTAATTCTTCAGCCATATCTTTAATAATTGTTTTGGATTATCTCCAACTCATAATCGTTGTTTATAAAAAGTTCTAAACGCCCGAAAACCTGAAAAGGTTTCATCCGGGCTATTCAACATCTTTGCCTTGCAGCTGGCGTTTTAGGTGTCCGAGGTCGATCTGTTCCTTTACTACCTCTGCGATCCGCTCAACATCTCCGCTTTGCTCAGCCAAAACCAGTTCGCGATTGTTCTTCAAGATTCTCTCGTCTAAAGCGATCTTGCGCAGACTGATCAATTGCTTCTCCGCTTCGATCAAGACATCGTCGAGCGCTTCACCTTCCTCTCGCGGCGATTCGCTTATCAAGAGTATCGGAAGAATCTCGGTTGCAACCGGATCCTCTTTTGTTAACTCAAGAAGGATCTCACTCGTAACCTCGGCGCCTTTGTCCTCAAGCTCGATCAGCGTCTCAAATATTGAAACTGTCGCGAGCGATTCGTAATCGGTTTCTTCGAGCTGCGGCAAGAGCTCTTTTCTTAATTCTGCATCATGGATCAGCAATTCGAGCAAACGCTCCTCAGCAACCGTCGCTTTCTTGGAATTACGTTTGATGACGACATCCCGTACGCTGCTGCGCTTAAGATTTGCATCAACGCGTTTTTCATAAGCCTTGCGCTGGCTGATCTCTTTCCAGATGTGGTTTTCCACGATCCGGTCGTTTATTTCAAAAAAGCTTAGTGCTTGTTTCAGTGTTTCGCGTTTCTCGACCGTATTCCCGATAGACGCAAGCAAAGGCACAACCTCCTCAATTGCCTCAGCTTTTTGCTTCGGCAAAGCAAGGTTGCGTCCTTTCGCAACTTGTTCTAATACGAATTGGAGATAAGGGAAGGCTTTTCCTCTTAGGAGGTTATAGCTGTCTGCTCCGTTGGCTCTGATGAAATCGTCGGGATCCGCACCTTGGGGTAGTACTAAAACTTTTATATCGAAATCTCTTGCCAACAGGGTTTCTATCGCTCTTTGCGCCGCCTTAACACCTGCACCATCACCATCATAATTAACAACTACCTTGCGTGCAAACCGTCCCAACAACTTTGCCTGCTCGGTTGTAAACGCAGTTCCGAGGCTGGCGACAACATTGCTGATTCCAAACTGATAAAGGGCAATAAGATCCATGTATCCCTCAACCAAAATTGCAAACTTCTTCTTGCGGATCTCATCGTGACTTTGCACCAAACCGTACAAATGTTGGCCCTTTACATAGGCGGGTGTTTCGGGCGAATTCAGATATTTCGGCTCGCCCTTATCCAGTATTCTCGCGCCAAAGGCCACCGGTCTCGATTTTAGATCCAGGACCGGGAAGATAATGCGGCCACGGAAACGATCATAAACCCTTTTCTTTTCTTCATTTACGGAAACCAAACCGCTCTGCTCGATGAGCTTTTCATCTGCACCCTTATCGTTCAGCAGGTTCAAAACCGAATCCCATGTGTCAGGCGCATAGCCGATTCGAAAGTGCTTGATCGTTTCCTCATCGATCTCGCGATCCTTGAGATACTTTAGCGCCGCTTTCGCCTCCGGCTTATCGCTAAACAGACACTCTTCCCAAAACTCAAGCGCGATTTGATTCAGTTCAATTACCTGCTCGGCCAGCGCCTTTTTCTTTTCTCTTTTCTTTTTTGATCTCTGGTAGGTTTCATCATCGACCGGTTCCGGCAAAGGAACTCCTGATTTTTCGGCAACTTCCTTTACGGCTTCCGGAAAGGTAAGTCCATCGACTTCCATCAGAAAGGTATATACATTTCCACCCTTCCCGCATCCAAAACACTTGTAAAATGCTTTTCGCGGATGCACTGAAAAGGACGGCGTTTTCTCATCATGAAAGGGACAGCGCGCCATCCAGTTTGAGCCCTTTTTTTTGAGCTCGACCCGCGCTCCGATAATGCCGACTATATCAGCTCGGGTTTTTAAGTCATCAATAAAATGTTGCGGATAGAGCATACCGGAGCGCGGACATCCTTGTCCGCAAAACATGATTATTTCGAATGCTCCATTTTAGATGGGATTGGTTAACAATGCACGTTCAAATTGCCGAACAAAAATATTCACCGCGGAGCCGCAGAGACGCAGAGTGAAAAGAGATGGAAATACAATCGTGTGTGATTATTCGGTTGGTTAAAGATCAATATGACACGAGCCTTTTTCATTCGATTTCTTCGCCTTTCAACTCCGAGTCTCCGCGTCTCTGCGGTTAATCAAATTCTGTTCGTTTCAACGCCAACCGAACCGATTTCCCCAAGCTTCTTTACAAAAAAACCAAATCCGGCAAACCTTTTATCCTTAGTAAACCTCTTCACATAACGATAATAGATCTGCTGCGCGATCACCGCCACTTTAAAGGTCCCAAAAACATAATAGTAAACGATATTTGAAACATCGCGACCGGATTTATCCGCATACATTTGGACGAGGTCAGTACGCGAAACGTTTTCCATTAAAATCCTAGGGTTAAAAGGCATCGAGAGCATTTCTTCTCCGGCCTCGTTGGACATCCAGTAGGCGAGGGTCGTTCCAAGGTCCATCAGCGGGGAACCGATCGTTGCCATTTCCCAATCGAGAACGGCGACGATCTTTGTCAGGTTTTTTGGGTCGAGCATGACATTGTCGAATTTGTAATCGTTATGAACAAGCGCCGGCGGATCATCATCCGGGATATTCTCATTGAGCCATTTGATAGCGGCTTCGAGCTCCGGATGTTCATCCGTTTTGGCTTTGTAGTAGCGATTCGTCCAGCCTTCGACCTGACGCCGCGTATAGCCTTCGGGTTTGCCAAGATCCGTCAGCCCGGCTTTTTTGTAATCGAGCGAATGGAGTGCGGCGAGGTTTTCGATAAATGATTCGCAGACGTTGAAGCGATACTCCTGCGAGTCCGATAAATCCGACACACTTACTGACGTGCGTGTTTCCGCCGCGCTTTGCCCGGTCGCTAACGCTCTCGGTACAGAGGCTTCTGCTCGCGACGGCGTGTTCGATTCTTTCCTGCTCCCCTCCTTCCGAAGGAGGGGTGGCGCTTCAGCGCCGGGGTGGTTGCCGTCGTCATCATAAAATCCTCCTTCGTTTTGCTTCTTCTGCTTTTCTTGCAATGGCCTAACCGCGGTAGATGCGTCTTCACGGGTCGCTACCGCTTCCTGTACAGTGGGAATAGCGCCCCGGATAATCAACCCGTTTCGCCGTTCCATCAGATAGAACTCAGAGCCAATTACGCTTTCATCTCCGCAATAAAGAATCGGTTTTGGCGCAGGCTGATAGACTTTGCTGAGTTTTGACAGGACATTAAACTCCCGCGACATATCGTGTGCCGACTTGACCCGGTTTCCAAACGGCGGACGACGCAAGACATATTC
>JABDJV010000015.1 GCA_013003295.1 Pyrinomonadaceae bacterium
AAGACCGACAATCCGAGTTCTTCGCAGGCTGCAAATATGTCAAAGAATTCGGGTTCACCAAGATTCTTCTGATTGACGTTGGAGCCTATTTGTACCCCTTTCAGGCCGATATCCTTGCAGCGTTTAAGCTCTTTGACCGCCAGGTCACTATCCTGCATAGGGACCGTTCCTAAACCAAGAAATCTACGGGGATATTTTTGGACGATCTCGGCGATTCCGTCGTTGAGAATATTTGAAACCTCATGACAGTCCTTTGGTTTTGCCCAATAGGAAAACATCACCGGAACTGTCGAAAGCACCTGAACATCAACGCCGTCCCGGTCAGAATCCGCGATCCGCCTTTCGGCGCTCCAGCAATTATCTTCGATCTCGCGAAAAAAATGCCCGTCGTCTTTGAGCATCCTGGCGCAGCCCGTTTTGTGGTGATCGAGGGTTATAAATCCGCCGTAGCCAAATTTCTCTTTCCAATTGGGAATGTGTTTAGGAAGGATGTGTGTGTGAATATCGATCTTTAACATTATTTATCGAGAGTGTAATCGAGAATGATCGTTTTACCTACATCATCCGACTTGAATTCTATGGTTCCTTTTATATCTTCTAATTCGTCGGTACCCGAATGAGGAACGATCTTTCCCGTCGCTTTCATCTCGTCCGTCATTCCGCCGTGAATCGCAACAAAAGAACCTTTGCGCCCTTCTATTTCGACGTTAAAACGATCCATGATCGTATATCCGGCAGAATCACTTCTCGATGTACACATCAGTAATCTACCCGTGCTCTCGCCTTTCATGTCGCCGTCAAAAAACTTTTTAACCGTAACTTCCGATAGCGTCGGGCTAAAGGTGGTTTCATCGTAGTTTTGAGCATCCCAGAGTGTCACTTCAAAAGGCATCGTTATATTTTTCATATTTATCTTCGTTTTCCCTGCGCTATTTCCGTCCGCTTACCAGGTACATCACAGCGGTGCTTACATCATAGTAAGTTTGATTTCGCGTCGCATCTTTTAATTCGGCTTTATATTCATCCATTTTCTTTTCGGCTCGCTTTAGAACTGCATCGTATTTACCGCCAAACTGTTCAAACTGCTTTTTTGTCTCGGCTTTCATAAAGTCTTCGTAGTAATTCTCAAGTCTAAAATCCAACATCGATTTCGATTCTTCAGAATTGTACGGAGGAATAATTACATTTGCTTTATCCGAAAGATGCGCCCTTATGTCTTTCAATTGCAATTGACTAAAAAACTTTGGAAGCAGATCGCCGACCGAGTTATCACCTTTTCCTTGTTTGATCTTTCCTTTTTCTTTGATCAAACCAAAGGTAAACCATTCGATCACCTCCTCAATTCTGAATTCAGCCGTTATCGAATCCTTTACTACCGAGGCGACGAGATTATTCGGCTCCGCACAAAAGAGAATACCGCCCGGTTTCAGAACCCTTTTCATTTCCCGAAGAGCATTTAATGGATTTTCGATATGAATCAAAACCGTCTGAGAGGTCACCGCGTCAAAAGAATTGTCTTTGTAGGGAAGATTTAGCGCATCGGCCTCTTCTATTTGAAAAGCGATGTCCCTTTCCGAGAAGAATTTCTCAAGTTTCTCATCGCTTTTTGCCCATTTTGGATCAGAATCAACTGCCGTAACATGCGATCCTTTGTTTAAGAACGAAGAAGCGATCCGTGTCCAATGGCATTGACCGCAGCCGACATCAAGAAGCGAGTTCACATTCTTGAGTTCCCAGCGTTTCGCCATCAATTCCAGGAAATCCTGGTTATACCAATGGTCCCGGAAATCGCCAAAATACTCTTCAGAATGTCCCTTATTGTCTGGCTTTTTCATGCGTTTTTTGCTATTCGGTCCAGAGGTCGTCGATATTCCCAGCAAGCTTTTCAACGATCAACGACTTTGGGTTGGGAACAGTTTCACTAAAATCGTCTAACTTACAACAGGCGGCGGCTCCATAACAGCTCCGCAACTATCACAAGTTCTCAGATTTTTATCACCATAAAAGCGCTCAAAAACTCCCTGAAATTGAGTAGTGATGTCCGTTAGCGTGAAATACTCCTCATAAAGTTTTTCGTTGCAGTTTTCGCAGAACCACATCAGACCGTCTTTTTCTCCTTCGCGGCGTTTTCGTTCGATGACCAAGCCAACGGAGTTTTCGCTGCGGACCGGATTGTGCGGAACCCTCGGGGGAAGAAGAAATATCTCGCCTTCCTTAATCGGAACATCGACCGCCTTACCGTCTTCCTGGATCTTTACGGTAATGTCGCCTTCGAGTTGGTAGAAGAATTCCTCACCTTCGTCATAGTGGTAGTCTTTACGCGAATTTGGGCCGCCGACGACCATGATTATGAATTCGGCATCCTCGTAAACACATTTGTTTCCAACAGGTGGCTTAAGAAGATGGCGGTGTTCGTCGATCCATTTTTTGAAATTGAAGGGTCTTTGTATTTTCATGATTTATTTTGGCCCGCGAAACACGCGAAATACACGAAAAAGGAAAAGAAACGATCGATTCCGCCTTCCTGCCCATATTGGATTTCATTTCGCGCCTTTTCGCGCCTTTCGCGGGCAAACTTCTTATTAAATTCTCTTCGCCATCCAGATGTCGGGCTTTCCAAAACCATTTGCGTCGGGAATCAGCCCAACGATAGTATATCCGCACTTTTCGTAAAACTCGTATGGATGGCCGCCGAGGTTCTTTATCTTTGCAAGGTGCTCAAGAGGATTTGGGTAAAGCTCGATCCCGCCAAGACTCGTGCGGTTGTTTTCATCATCGCTGCCGAGGAATATGACCGTGCCTTTTCGCTTCCTTACCTCTTCCTCAAAGT
>JABDJV010000027.1 GCA_013003295.1 Pyrinomonadaceae bacterium
GTTCAATGCGGATGCTGATTTGGCTTCGCGGACGAACCGGCCCATTCGTCCAGAATCCTTAGCAAATTCTTCGGGCAGAATCTTAAGCGCTACTTTGCGGTCAAGTCTCGTGTCCAGTGCCAGATACACCTCACCCATTCCTCCTTTGCCTATATCGGAGAGGATTTTGTAATGGGAAATATTCGTATTCGGCTCGAGCTTCATAAAGGGAAGTAAATAGTAAATAGTTAATAGTAAATAGTTTATGCGATTGACCGGCCGTTTGAGAAAAGGAAAGTTTCACTATTCACTATTCACTATTCACTATTCACTATTCACGGTGTCCGATTTCTCGATTTGATAAAATCTCGGTCCGCAGAGTTCATCTATTTCTGGACACACGCACTATAAATTCAGACCCACACGCTTTGCGAGCACAACATAACGTGGGTTTTTCCGAACCCTGTCGAAACTGGGGTCTATGTTGTTATACAAAACGAATACCGATCTTTGTTCAATCAGTATTTCGAAACCGTCAATTGCTTTTTCGTCTTCTCCCAGCAATGCATAAAGAATTGCCAAGTCGGACACTTCCTGGGAAACGAGTCCCTTGTATTCTGATACAAACCTGTTTGCATTTGTCTTGTCACCGGCGGCTGCATAAATCAACCCTTCTGAAAACCTATAGGATTCTCCCCCCAATCTAGATGCTTTTTTAGCCCTGTTCAGCGCCTCATCCACTTTCCCTTGGGCCACGAGACATCGCGCAATATTTATGTTCGCGAGCGCAAAATCCGGATTGATTTCAAGCACTTTTCTATGATGAGCTTCGGATTTGGCGTATTCCCTGGCATTGAAAAAATTCCCGGCGTATGCTGAATTCTTTATCAGCGACAATGGGTCAAGCTCGACCGATTTCTTTGCGATACTCTCTGCCTCTTCGAATCTCTTTTGTTGGCTAAGCAGTTCACCATACCATTGGTAGGCGGTTGCGTAGTTGGGGTTAAGCTCTATCGCTTTTTTATACCGCCGTTCGGCTTCTGAAAACTTCCAATCATAGGAATGATCGATATAAGCCATCGATGTTTGAGCTTCAGCCAGATTCGGGTCAAGTTCGATTGCTTTTTGGGCAGCCTCTTTTGCCTTTGGTAAGTATTCTTTGGCCGCGAAGGATCCGTATTCCGGCAACAGAAAATAAGAATCGGCAAGCCCACTCCAGGCGAGGGCATAGCTCGGATCAATCTTGATTGCTTCCTGAAATGCTACGATTCCTTGTTGCAAACCTTCGACCGTCCGCCGGTTCCAGTGGAATCGGCCCTTTACATAGGCTTGGTAAGCGACTGGATTGTTCGTGTAACTTTTGGCAATTTTCTTCTGCTCTGCTCCGCTTAGCCTTGAATTGATCTTTTGCGCAACCTGCTTGGCAATTTCGCTTTGAAGTGTGATCAAGGCGCTCGTTTTGCGGCTAAACTGGTCACTCCAAATGACATCCTGAGTTTGGGTATCTACCAATTCCAAACTGAGCTTGATTTCTTCGCCGCGTTGAACGATCCGTCCCAAGAGGATTGCCTGAACATTTAATTCCTCGCCAATCGTTTTTGGCGAAACATTCTTGCCTTTGTAAAAAAAGACGGTGCTTCTTGCCTTAACCGAAAGATTAGGAATGTTCGACAGACTGCTGATCAATGTCTCAGTCATTCCATCCGAGAGATATTCAACTTCCTCATTCCCGCTTTCGTTGACAAACGGCATCACAGCGATTGAATTGATCTGGTCGGAACTGTCTCCCGAAAGAAACCAGTAGCCAAAACCGACTGCCGAAACGACCAGGATTGCGACGATTCCAGCGAGAATCTTCCCGAAGCTCGATCTCTTAATCGATATGCTGTCGTTGGACTGTTCGGATTGAGTGGTCTTCTGCGTTTCCGCAGCGGTGGCTCCCTTAAACATCTGAGTTTCCGGCTCGGCGCGGTTTGGTTGGACCGTTTTATCGAGCTTTTCCTGAAACTCCAGTTCTGCCTTAACGTCGTTTAAATCCCCCAGCAAGCCCTTGATCGTTTGATACCTTTCGTCAGGATCCTTTCTCAGCGTTTTCAAAATGATTCGCGAAATCTCGGGAGGTACAGTGGCATTTCCGAGGGGTTTTGGTTCATCTTTCAGTATCGAGCCAATGATCTCGAGCGGGCTGTCGCCCTCGAAGGGAAGACGTCCCGAAACCATTTCATAAAGAAGCACACCAAAACTGAAGATATCGGTTCTCGAGTCAACCTCTTTCCCTTTGGCCTGCTCGGGAGACATGTAGTTAGCCGTCCCGATTATCATTCCCGGAGTGGTATTTACCTGGACTGCAGTTTTGTCCTCGGATTCAAGATCAGGCTTCTCCTGTTCCATCAGCTTTGCGATACCGAAGTCCAGGATTTTGACGATCCCGTCTTCTCGGATCATGACGTTGTCGGGTTTGATGTCCCGATGGACGATTCCGGCTGCATGCGCGGCGTCGAGTGCTGAAGCGATCTGGGTTGCAATATCGAGAGCCTCGTTGAACTTCAGCTTATTCTTCAGCCGCTCGGTAAGAGTTTCGCCCTCGATATATTCGAGAGCAATGAACCTTGTGTCGTCCGTTTTTCCGATCTGGTGGATCGTAATAATATTCGGGTGGTTCAGCGCAGAAGCGGCCTTGGCTTCCTGGACGAAACGGTTTAGTTTATCCGAATCGTCGACGAATTCGTCTGAAAGAAACTTGATCGCTACCTTCCGGTCGAGCTCAGTATCCTGAGCAAGATACACCTCACCCATTCCACCCTTGCCTATTTCGGAGAGGATCTTGTAATGGGAAATGGTTGTGTCAGGTTTGAGTTTCATTTCTGTTTGTGAATAGTAAATCGTAAATAGTAAATAGTTTGTGCGATTGCTAGGCCGCCTCGCAGAATCATAATCGCACCATTCACCATTCACCATTCACTATTCACTATTCCGGTAAATTGATCCGTTTCAAAATCACTTTATATCGCGGGTCAGTGCGGATGGCTTCCATCTGAGGGTCGGCGGTCAGATAGAGGATCAGACTGTCCGATTTGTCCTTTATCGCAAGCTCAAGAAAACTGAATACACGTTCCGTGTCCCCCAAACCGGCGTGAGCAATAGCTAAGTAATAAGGCGACACATAGCTGACTTCCGACTTCTCTTTGAGGTAAGCGATGATTTTTCGTGCTTCCTCTTCGTTACCATTCACTCCTTGGGCGTACGCGAGATTTGCCCAGTTTTCGAAATTATTACTCTCGAGTTTGTGAGCGCGCTTGAATGCCTCGAGTGCCTCTTTCCTTCTTCCAGCCTGAAGGTAGGCGCGTCCCTGAAATGCATGGGCATAAAAATATGAAGGCTCGAGATCTATGGCGGTCTGGAGCCTGGCAATTGAGTCTTCAGATCTTCCGGCCGCGAGCAACGCAGCTCCAAGATACCAGTTTGCCTCGGGCGATATCGGATCTGCCTGCTGGCAGCGGGTTGCTACAGCGACAGCCTCATCATTCCTGCCCATGTTTGCCAAAAACCATGAATAGTAGCCGTTCGGACGGAAAGCGTCGGGATCAAGATCGATTGCTTTCTTGTATGCTGCTTCTGCCGTTTTCCAGTCCCAATCCACCCAGTGTGCTACCATCCCGCGGAAAAGCTGGGTCTCAGCCAGTTCTTCATTCAGTTCGACAGCCTTCTCGACGGCCGCCTTGGCTTTTGGCCCGGCGATTTTTGGGGCCGAAAACCAGTCCATTGCCGCGAGCTGATTAAACGCGATCCCGTTATAGGCGAGAGCGTAATTCGGGTCCTGCGTGATTGCCTGTTCGAAAAACTCGTTTCCTTTTTCGAACCCCTCTTTTGTAAGTTTCGAGGTATAGAAGTTGCCCTTCAGGTAGAGTTGGTATGCTTCTGAATTCTTTGTATATAGGTTTGTTACGTTTTCCTCATCTGCACCCGAGAGGACCGTGGTGATTCTCGATGAGACATCTCTCGCAATATCACTTTGAAGCGCAACCAGTGCGGATTGTTTCCTTTTGTAAGATTTGCTCCACATTGTTTTGTTTTTCGCAACATCTATCAATTCGGCGTATAGTGAGATATCGTCTCCCCTTTGGGTGATACGCCCGGTCAGAACGGCTTCGACCTTTAATTCATTTCCAGCCGTCTGCGGATCGTTTTCCTTGCCCTTGTAACGAAAAACCGCGGATCGCGGCTTTACGTCGAGATCCCGAAGCTGTGAAAGGCTGCTGATGAGAGTTTCGGTCATGCCATCCGACAGATATTCAACATCTTTGTCACCGCTTTCATTTACAAACGGCATCACCGCGATTGACTCGATCTGCTTGCCGCCTGAATAATACCAGTAGCCGAGGCCGATTATGGTAACTAGAACGACTCCCGCCAACGCCATCAATCCCCTACTAAAGCTCGAT
>JABDJV010000068.1 GCA_013003295.1 Pyrinomonadaceae bacterium
AAGTTTGTCGGCTTCAAGCGTTTCGGTCCCATGTTCGGTTATCTCCCGACGCATTTCTTCCACAACATTCCGAGCGGTTCGTTTATCGGAGATCGGCTTTAGCTTTTCTCGCCATTTACCCGTTTCATCTTTGTACTGCAATCGAGCGTATAGATTTCCTTTGATCTCTTTCCAGTATTTTCGCCGGTAACGATCTTTTTCGAGTTTCGTTCTTTTCATTCAGACCACCTAAAATCCATGCGTTTCCTATAAAGTTTCCTATTACTACGATGATAATTCATGTTGCCATATGTTATCAAATCGAGGTTTACAAAAGCTTAACCCTATGTCTTTGCATTAGTTAGGGCGGCCCCGCTGATGAGATATGAAAGCTTGTGTTACCCTATGTTATGAGGAAAATTCAACTGTTAACCGAAGGGTTGTTGGTTCGAGTCCAACCTGTGGAGCCAATTTTTTCGAAGAGCCCGACTCAATGAGTCGGGCTTTTTGCTTGACCCACACTTATACTCACACGTTGGGATCCTGATCAGAATGCTCTCATACCGAATTCCATCTTTTTCTTCCTTGCATTTGCCCCTTTGCGCCTTTGCGGGAAAATTATTTACCCATCGCTTAAACGTTTACCGCCCGCTCTTCCCATGCCCGGACGATCCGGTCCGCGACCAGCGTCGGGGCGTCGGGAACACCCATCATACTTCCGAAGGAGCCGACATCGACTACGTAGGACTTTCCGCGGCTGACGACGATATCGAAGCTGAACGTGTCGATTTTCAGTGCGTTTGAAATACCGGCGGCGATCCCGCGTGTTTCGTCGTCGATCTCGAGAGGCGTTCCGGTCTTGTCCGAGTAGACGCGAATCGGAAAGATACGCTTCACGCCAAAGACCTCGCCCCCGATAACCGAGATCTTGTGATCGAGCCCTTCGTCAGATGGATGGTAGCGCTGAGCAAGCAGCGGCGGCGGGTGATCGACGCGCAGTAGTTCCTCGCGTGTTGATACACGCTCAACCCCGATACCGCGGGATCCCATATACGGTTTGATCATCAGCGGCCCGTCTTCAAGCAGCGGCACAAGCGATTCGGGATCGGTACCCACATAGGTCGCCGGGACCGGTACTCCGTATTCAGAAAGCAGACGAAGGGTGACGATCTTGTCGCGAATCTGCCGGACGATCGGATAGGGGTTGAAGGTCGGTGCACCGAGGGCATGAAGCGCGGCGCCGTAGCTCGCTGCCGCCGGGCTGGCTATCGACTTGATAACATAAAGATCGTGGCTGACCTTCAGATCGAAGAGCTTATAGCTCATCAGCAGAGGTTTGATCAAATCGACCTCCACTCCCCGCGTACGCAAAACGCCGATCGTCTCGCGCGTCACCGGATTATTTAGCTGCCTCTCAATATCTGATCCACCAAGGATAATTCCGATCTTCATCAATCCTCCAGCCGTTCTTCCACGATTTGACTAATTGCGATTCGCAGCTCTTCGTCCTGCTCGAGAAGTTTTTCGAACCTTGCCTTGGTGAGTGTTAGAAACGAACACGGAAGCAGGGTGCGAATCGTTGCATTGCGTTGGTCGTCGTTGATAAGTGCTATCTCGCCAAAGAAATCGCCATCGCTCAGGGCCGCGATCCGCTCACCTTGATCGGTGACGACTTCGACTTTGCCTCGCGCGAGTATATAAAACTTGTCGCCTTCGTCGCCCGCTTCGAAAACCGTGCGATTGGCGTCGAGCCTTTCAAATACAAGTTCGTCGGCGACCCGCGTCAAGACTTTTTCGGGAGCCTCCCGGAAAAGCGGGATCTCGCGCAGCCAACCCGGCTCGATTCGCGCTGCGGTGCCCTCGATGGCAACTTCGACCCCGCTTTGCTTGCGCCACATCCCGGCGTAAACACCGCCGCCCTCCTTGAGAACATCGTGAGTACCTTGTTCGACGAGCCGGCCCTGGTCGAAGACGAAGATCATGTCTGCATCTGTGACATGGGCAAGGCGGTGGGTAACGGAGATGATCGTCCGGCCGAGGGCAAGACTCGCGATAGTTTCCTGGATCGCACTTTCCGATACGGGATCGAGAGCCGAAGTTACCTCGTCGAAGACAAATACCGACGGTTTGCGAACAAGGGCCCGGGCAATTGCCAGCCGTTGGCGCTGGCCTCCTGAAAGACGGCCGCCGGACTCCCCGATCGGAGTATCGTAGCCGTTTGGCATTTCGACGATAGCCTCGTGGATCCGTGCATCGCGAGCGGCTTCTTCGATCTCCTCGTCGGTCGCATCGAGTTTTCCCATCCGTATGTTTTCGCGGATCGAGCCGGCGAGCAGGAGCGGATCCTGAAAAACGGCACCGATGTGTCCGTGGAGGCTGGCCAGCGAAAGATCGCGGACGTCGTGTTCCCGCATCAATACGCGGCCCTTTTGCGGATCGTGAAAGCGGAGCAGAAATTTTAGGACGGTGCTCTTGCCGGAACCGCTCGGTCCGACAAATGCGACGTTTTGGCCGGCCCCGATCTCCAAGGAGACATTATGTATGCAAGGCCGTCCCTCTTCGTATTCAAATGTGACATCTTCAAGCCGGAACGAAGCCGGGCCGTC
>JABDJV010000076.1 GCA_013003295.1 Pyrinomonadaceae bacterium
CGACTTTCCCGATCCGAACAATTTTGCTCTTGGAAAACTCTATTCCACCCGCTTCTATAATCTTTTGAAGACGGCGTTAAGACCGGATTCCGCGCTTGCGATTCAAAGTACCTCGCCGCTATACGCCCGAAATTCATACTGGTGCATTGTAAAGACTCTGGAATCGACGGGATTCAAGGTGAAGCCCTATCAAACTACCGTCCCATCATTCGGTATATGGGGATACGTGTTGGCAAAGCAAAGCGATTTTGAAAAACCGGCAAATATCCCAAAAGACCTAAAACTAAAGTTTTTGGATTCTGACTCGATGGTTTCGATGTTTGATCTGCCTGCTGATACGTCGATGCCGGAAGAGGAGATCGAGATCAATCGTCTTGATAACCAGGCATTGGTCCGATACTACGAGTCCGAATGGCGTAGATTCGAATAAAAGATGTTCACCCGCAGGGAAATACTAAGATCATTTATAGCATTGCCAGTTGCACTTGCAGCTTGTAAGACACGTGAGCCCGAAATCAGTTACGATGGCGAGATCGTCGGTGCCTCGAGCAACATCGGGCATATTCTACGCGAAAAAAGAAACTTCGAGGTTCCTGCAAGTAATTGGAAGAACACCAGGTTAGCTATAGTAGGTGGGGGAATCGCAGGATTGAGCGCGGCCTGGAAACTCAAAAGTGAGGGATTTGATGAGTTTGTGCTTCTCGAGCTTGAAAAAAGGTTCGGGGGCACTTCGGCGAGCGGAAAAACAAAATTGACGGGATATCCCTGGGGCGCACACTATCTGCCGGTCCCTTTTAAGGAAAACACAGAGCTTGTTGGCCTTTTGGACGAGATGAACCTGATCGAGTCAAAGGACGATGTCGGAAATCTTTTGATTCCCGAGCAGTATTTAACGCGTGATCCCGAGGAGCGTATCTTCTACCGCGGGCGCTGGTATGAAGGACTCTATCTAAACGCGGGAGCCAGCGAAGAAGATATTGTTCAATATAGTAAGTTTCAGAATGAGCTCGATAAGTGGACTGATTGGCGGGATTCTGCTGGGCGCAGGGCCTTTACCGTGCCAATAAGCGAATGTTCACGTGACTTAGAAGTTACGCAACTGGATAGTATTTCATTTGCCGGTTGGCTAAAAAAGAAAGGCCTAAATTCGGAGCGTTTGAAATGGTACTGCGACTACGCGTGCCGTGATGATTATGGAATGAAGCTTGAAAATACCTCAGCCTGGGCCGGGCTTTTCTATTTTTGTTCCAGGGTTAGCGAATCGGGCGAAGACTCCCAAAGTTTTATAACGTTTCCCGAAGGCAACGGAAGATTTGTCGATCATTTTGTATCCAAAACGAAGGATCACATCAGCGGGGCAAATATTGTCGTAGAGTTGATTCCGAAAGAAAAAGGCGTCGATGTTGTCTATCTGGACACTCAAAGCAATCAAATGAAGGGATTTCATGCTGAAAAGGCAATTTTCTCTGCACCGCTTTTTACCGCAAATTATCTGATCAGTGGGTTTAGGGAGAACCCTGCGTTTGATGCGACCCAATTTCAACACAATCCCTGGTTTGTCGCCAACCTGTTCTTGAAAGACCGTCCGAAAAGTAGATTTCCGAGAGATTTTCCGCTTTCCTGGGATAACGTTTTGTACGACAGCAAATCGCTCGGATACGTGGTCGCGACCCATCAAAAAGGGATTGATTATGGCGAGACTATTTTGACATACTATTACCCGATGGCGGAAGAAGATCTGCGAAGCGGTATGCAGAAGCTGCTCAGCCTCGATTGGAAGGAATTAGCCGACATATGCCTGACCGATCTAGCCCAGGCACATCCAAATATCAGGGAGGTCACGACCCGTATCGATATTATGCGCTGGGGACATGCGATGATCAGCCCTCGTACGGGCTTTGTGTGGGGCGGCGAACGCGCGAAAGCGCAGAAGCCATACCGCAACATACATTTTGCTCATTCCGACCTAAGCGGAGTCGCGATCTTCGAAGAGGCATTTCATCACGGTTTGAGGGCGGCAAACGAGATCCTGAAACGTTGAGAAGCTCGCGGGTTTTGCAGAAATATAGCAACAACCGAAGGTTAATTTTATGGATTGCGGCGTTAACCAATCTAAATGGCTATTTTCGAGAGAGATCGATCTATCGGTCTTCCTTGGGAGTGCAGTAGTCTCGCTCCTACTGCTCGCGATCGGCTGGCGCCTCGGCTTCCTGAACGCGGAAACTCCTGACTGGACCTGGATCTCTGCGATCCTTTTGATCGACGTCGCGCATGTCTGGTCAACCTCATTCAGGACCTACTTTGATACCGAAGAATTCAAGAACCGCATCTGGCTCTACACCCTTGTTCCGATTCTCGGCTATGTATTCGGAGTCGTTCTGTACTCCGAGGGTGCGATGGTATTTTGGCAGTGCCTCGCATACTTGGCGGTCTTTCACTTTGTAAGACAACAGTATGGCTGGATCGCGCTCTACCGCAGAAAAGCAAATGAAACCTCAAAACTCACCTGGTGGATCGATGCGAGCGCCGTTTATCTTGCGACGATCTATCCGCTTGCTTTTTGGATGACCGCTTCAAAACGCAATTTCAGCTGGTTTGTCGAAGGCGATTTTGCCTCAATACCGGCAATCGTTGAAACCTTTCTATTTCCGTTTTATTTATTGGCGCTCGCTGCATATTTTGGAAAATCAGTTTATCTGTATTTTGCCAAAAGCATTTTTAGCCCCGGAAAAGATATTGTTATATTAACCACCGCAGTATGTTGGTATGTTGGAATTGTTGCGCTGAATTCGGATTATGCGTTTACGGTTACCAACGTGATCATCCACGGCGTTCCGTATTTCGCACTGATCTATTTCTACGCCCGGGCAAGGCGGGCCGCTACCGGTAAGTTTTACAAAACGCTGTCGAGCAATTGGCTCGTCTTTTTGGCAACGCTTTGGTTTTTGGCATATGTTGAGGAGCTTTTTTGGCATCGTGCGGTCTGGCACGAGAAAAACTGGATCTTCGGATCAAGCTGGGATTTGGAAAGCTGGCAAGTCTTCATTGTTCCACTTCTGGCAGTTCCCCAACTAACACACTACGTGCTCGATGGTTTTATATGGAGACGCAAAAGCAATTCTAGTTTTCGATTGATCGATTGAGGAGTATAATAGAGACATGAGCGGTCAGAGCGGCAATTTTGCAAATGTCTTAACTTTGCTGGCGTTGATTTGTGCTGCTTTAACACTTACAACTTGTAAGACATCAAAATCATCAAATGGCTCTTCCGATACCTTCGATGCCGATGACACAGCTGAAGCTTCGAAGCTCGTCTTGGACGCAAATGACAACCTCAAGCGTATAAGGAGTTTGTATCACAATAGCCAATCTAAGTTTAACGAATTTAAGAAGGCCCTGGATGACAGGGACGCGGAAAAGGTCGGCAGATTGTCTGATGAGCTTTCGCAGATAATCAATGATGGATATATATTGGCGGAGAACGCCCGGGCTAAAATCTCCGACGCGAAGGAAAAGAATATAAATCAGGAATGGAGAGAATATCTTGAACTGAAAGAGACTTCTCTGGACATGCAGATAAAGGCATTTGATTTCCGCAAGAAATCTGCTGAGCTATTCCGTGATAAATTCGGCGGTGACGATACGGCAAAACTCGCTGCGGCAAAACGAGAATTTATGCAGAATGAGGAAAACTTTAATAAATACATGGCCGAAGCCAAGAAAAAAAATAAGGAAGCCAATGATCTTGCGAAAAGGGCCGCTCAGCAGGATGGGCAGATGAAAATAGATTAGGCTGGCTTCCTGTTTGAGAAGAAACCAGCCTAATATTCTATTCCTTGATCAGCTCTTAATCATTTACTTCACTTGGCTCAGAAAAATAGAATTCACCACGCGGAGTAATCTCTCGTTTCTCAGGAGTCACTTTAACCGTGTTGCTCCTCTTATCACGAACATATGTAAGATCGACCGCGCCTTCTTTCTTTGAGCTCAACGCACGCGAAATATCAAATGTGTTTTTGACCGGTTTCCCGTCAATTTTTGTGATCACATCGCCCGCTTTTAATCCCGCTTTCGCTGCCGGACTGTCTTTCTTTACTGACTTCACCAATAACCCGGAATCTTTTTCAACACCAAAGTAAACCCGAAGCTGATCGGTAAGTGTTGTGACCGTCACGCCCAATGTTCTTGAAGAAGACATTCTCCAAACCGAGGGCGCCCAGAGCTTTCCTTCCGGAAAGGGAATTCGCATAGGAGCCTCGGGGCTTCGAGGAATTCCGGGGACACCAGGAACACGGAGCGTTCTATACCTTCCGCCCGTATTCGCAAACGAAAGCGTATCGCGTTTGCCCATCGTTGCACTCAAGTCCTGTTCACTTCCGCTTCGAAGCACAGTGATCGAAACCTTGTGATCGGGTGCAACTTCAGAGATCAAACGGCTCAATTTTCGCATGCTCGTTACGGCCTCGCCATTAAAACGCACGATCACATCGTTCTTTTGCAATCCGGCCTTTTCCGCAGGGGAATCTTTTAACACCTTTTCTACAGCAACACCGCGGGTGTCTTTCAGCCCGTATTTAGAATAGTTGTTCTTGGTCACTTCACCCATATGGATTCCCAGATAACCGGCAGATCCGCCGAACGAAAATGAGTAAGTGCCACTCAATTTGGGTGCACTAGGCGCCTTGGGTGGTTTTTCAGGCTTTTCCGGTTTTGGAACATCTTGGGCGGTAAGAGCGAAAGTTCCCAACAATACAAGTAAAAAAAATGCGAATGATTTTCGTAACATAATACCTCCAAATTGTGCTTTAAAATTTTTATGGGCGAATTTTATCGCCGATGCAGGCAAAATTACCTTTACAGTGTAAACTTTGTTGCATTTGGATTTAGAAAGGGTTGCCTCGCGCAGGTAGGTCTTTTGCCTACAGTTGCTCACTAAAAGTCACGATGTTGCCGCTTGAATCCCTGAAGGTGAAATCGCGACAGCCCCAATCACGGTCGCCGACACCGTCATAGAGAATCTGAACACCCGTTGTGGAAACGATCTCAAAAAGTCTGTCGACATTTTTTACTTCCAGTTGGCAGCTTCCGGGATGTTTCTTTAGAGAAGAAAGGTGAATTGTAACGCTTCCCC
>JABDJV010000107.1 GCA_013003295.1 Pyrinomonadaceae bacterium
AGTCGGAATCATCGGCACCGGCGGCGCGGCAAAGGCCTGCATCTACGGGCTCAAGAATGAAGGCGCCGACGTGACCCTGTTTGCGAGAGACATAAAAAACGCAGAGGCACTGGCTGATGAATTTGGCGTGAAATTCAAAGATATTTCCGCGCTGAATGCAGATCGCAATTCGCTGGATTGCCTGATCAATGCCACACCCCTCGGAACGATCGGCGAACTTGAAAACCAAACACCGATTGGCCGGGCACAGTTAAAAAATCTTCACCTCGCCTACGATTTAGTTTATAATCCAATAGAGACGCGTTTTTTGCGCGAAGCAAAAAATTTCGGCGTTCCTGCAATCGGCGGTTTAGAAATGTTTATTGCCCAGGGCCGGAAACAATTCGAAATCTGGACCGGCCTCGCGGCACCCGAAAAAATCATGAGAAACGCCGCACTTCAACGATTGAAATGATTCATTTCAGTTTTGTTTGCATTCCGCTTAGCAATTTAGTTCTTCCAATCTTTTCTCAGTGCCCTCTGTGGCGAAAACCAATATTTTATTGTTATGAAAGTAGAAGCCTTAAACTGTCCAAATTGCGGCGCTTCCGTCGCCGATAAATCCGTTTCCTGCAATCACTGTCATTCGCGTTTGAAAACGAAGTCCTGTTCGTCGTGTTTTGGGACGATCTTTGACGGCAGCAAATTCTGCCCACTCTGCGGCGCAAGCGCGGTCGAGACAACCATGCTCGATGTAAAAAACCTGGGCGATTGTCCGCGCTGCAAACGAAACCTGCAGCTTATCGAAGTAAACGAAATAAAACTGGCGGAGTGCGAAAAATGTGAGGGGATCTGGTGCGATATCGATACATTTGAAGCCATTTGTGTAAATAAGGAGAACCAATCGGCAGTATTAAAGAAATTGGATGAAATACTCGTACATCCTGAATTCGAACAAGTCCAATACGTTCCATGTCCAAAATGTCAGCAACTTATGAACCGCAGCAATTTTGCAAAAGTTTCGGGCGTAATCATCGATACTTGCAAAGGACACGGCGTCTGGTTTGACGCTGATGAGCTGCCGAGCATTATCGCATTTATTCGCAAGGGCGGAATGGAATACTCCCGTCAGAAAGAAAAAGCCCAACTCGAATCCCAGCGAGAACGACTCCGCGCCGACAAATTCAAGGCCTCCGTCGATCGGTTCAAACACGAATCCCGGTCCCCGATTCCAAATACAAAAACCGGTTATGCGATCAGGGAATTTATCGATTTCCTAATCAACAGATAAGGGTATCTTTTAGCACGCGGTTTTGTGATAATCTCAGAAAGATGTCAAATAACCGCTACAGCAGGCAAACTTTATTCAGCGAGATCGGTGTGGACGGGCAGCGAAAGCTGCTCAGCTCACGAGTTTTGCTGGTTGGCTGCGGTGCGCTTGGCGCTTCACATGCCGAAATGCTTGCCCGCGCCGGCGTCGGTTTTATACGGATCGTTGACCGCGACTTTGTTGAATTCTCCAATTTACAGAGACAGACACTATATTCGGAAAGTGACGCGGATGAACGGCTGCCAAAGGCGATCGCGGCCAGGAATCGTTTGGCTGAAATTAACTCGGAGATCGAGATCGATGCGGTCGTCGCCGATGTAAACCATGCAAATATCGAAAGTTTAGTGGATGATGTCGATCTGGTTTTAGACGGTACGGATAATTTTCAGGTGAGATACCTCGTAAATGACGCCTGCGTAAAATCGGGAACAACGTGGATCTATGGTGCCGCGGTCTCCTCTTACGGAACTGCAATGACGATCATCCCCGGTAAGACCCCTTGCTTAAGATGTATTTTTGAAGAAATGCCCGCCGCCGGCAGTTCTCCCACATGCGACACGGCAGGGGTTATTCAGCCGATCATTTCAACGATATCTTCGATTCAGGTAACCGAAGCAATAAAGATCCTGACCGGGAAACCCCAAAAGCTTCACGGATCGTTGATCCAGGTCGATATATGGGAAAACGACTGGAGAAAAATAAAATTGGGCAGGCCGAATGAAGAATGTCCCACCTGCCAAGCGAAGGACTTTGAATTCCTGAGAGCTGAGAATGCTGAATTCTCGACTTCCCTTTGCGGAAGAGATGCAGTGCAGGTGCAGCCGCCAAACTCCTCCGTGATCGATCTTCAAAAGCTGGCCGATTCACTGGAGAACATTGGCACGATCAAACTCAATGAATATTTACTTCGTTTAAACGTTGAGGATTACGAACTAACTGTTTTCAAAGATGCCCGTGCGATCATTCGTGGAACAGATGATACGACTGTGGCGCGCTCGGTTTATGCAAAATATATTGGGAACTGACCGGGAGGACTTCTCAAAACCATGATTTCCATGGTGATTCTTTTACTTTAAGATCACTTGTGAAACATTTCACGCAAGAAGTCAATAATGTATGATTGAACGGTGGATGATATGACCGAATCGAATGAAAGACCAAAAGTTGTGATCATTGGCGGAGGTTTTGGCGGGCTTCAGGCTGCAAAAGACTTAAAGAATGAAAATGTAGAAGTAACGTTGATCGACCGCAAGAATCATCACACATTCCAACCGCTTCTCTACCAGGTTGCGACGGCCGTGCTTTCGCCCGGAGAGATCGCTTCTCCGATACGAAGAATCTTATACCGGGCAAAAAACGTTGAGGTTGTCTTGGGCGAGGCAACAAAGATCAACGCCGAAAAGAAGATAGTCAGGCTCCAGGACGAATCCAAAGTCGCATTTGATTATCTGATCGTCGCAGCCGGAGCACGACATTCCTATTTCGGGAACGATGCTTGGGAGGAATCCGCCCCGGGTTTAAAAACCCTTGAAGACGCGTTGGAGATCAGAAGGCGGGTTTTGCTTGCATTTGAGCTTGCCGAAAAAGAAGCGATCCTTACCGGAAAACACGAGCCTCTGAATTTCGTCGTTGTGGGT
>JABDJV010000084.1 GCA_013003295.1 Pyrinomonadaceae bacterium
GACGCAGCACATTCACAAGCCACGACGATGCTGAGGCTTTTAGAACTGGCGGAATGAAGTTTTCTGAGATCTTTAACTGTCCGGTCGGTGTTCGTTCGAGTTCGGCAATCTTCATCGATGTGAAGCCATCGCGCAGTTCGTCATCAAATATCAGCCGCAGGTTGCTTTTGGCATATGCAACCGGTTGTTCATTTGTTCCGCTCGTTTCATCCTTGGCCAGTGCCCCTTCCTGCAGATAGCGGACGTTATTGTCTCGCGGTGCACCGCTTGCCTGATAATTGGCCTCCCCGATCTTCTTTGCCGGGATTGCAAGATGAACTCCTAATTTCTCCTTTTCAGGGTGAAAGTGGTCCCCGATCGGGCGCATATCCGGAACGCCTTCAGCATCGGGAACGTTTACTACCAGCCCGTCAGGCAAAACCGCATGGCAATTTGTTATCTGGAATTCACCATTGTTGATCGCTTCCTGGTTCACTTTGAGATCAAGAACCCCGTATTCGAAGGGCCTTGTCGATCTGATCCGCGAATTTAAGAGGTCTTCATAATAGTTGTCCCATTGCTGAAAGTGATGTGGAGTCAGAAGCATCCCCTCATTCCAGACAATTTTCCGATATTTGCTCATAATGTGTAGAGACTAATAGTAAATCCAAACGCGTAAATAGTAAATAGTAAAAGTGTTACCTTATTGTTAAGAGGTGCTTACGGATTTTAGGGCTTCTTTTTTATCTTTTTCATATTCCCTGAGGCTCTCAAAAAAATCCGTCATCCAGGCCTTTCCGGTTTTCTCCTCCGCGCTTTCCGGGAATTTCTCTGACCATTCGAGACTTAGCATCAAGGGCAGGAAGGGTGGTGAAGAGCCTAGTTCCGGGTTGTTGCCAATACCGCGAAGCGGTGTCGAAAGCGAGGTCGGAAACTGCACCCGGTCGATCGGTTTATTAGCCGGATCAGAGCAGTTTTCGGCGGGAGAGGCGACCAAAAACTCTCGACAAACGAGCGGACGGTTTTCGTATATCGAACAAACTCCGTCGGCTAAAAGAGGACACGAAATACCTTCGTAGAAGAACTCGGTCGCTATCTCAAGCCGTTCCTTATTTGTCTTGGTCTGTATGGTGTTTAGTTTTTCGAGCCAGCCGCTTTTCCGAAAGTGCGTCAAAGTGCTCGAGAACCTCTTCTTGATTTGAGATCGCTTCGGTTCGGGCATTTCTTCAACCAACCGGGAAATATTTCGCGCTTCCAATTCGCCCACGGGAACGAGATGATTGCAGCATGCGTTGCATCCTTTTTTGCAGGAAACTTCTTTCCCCTGCGCTGCAACCCCTTCCTCCCCAACTTTCACGAACGAGTCAGACATTTTTTGCAATATTGGCAAAACCCTCGATGCCTTTACCGGCTGTGCCGGAAGGGTCATTTCCATTTCAACCGGCTGTTCGTTGATCGTCAGCGTGACCTGAGCGATTTCAAGCTCTTCCTTTTCTTCCATTATTCTTCCCTCCGCCGGGATTGATCGAGTCTAACCGTTCGAATTTGAGCCTCAATGGATTCCCGGAGGCCTTG
This sequence comes from Pyrinomonadaceae bacterium, assembly GCA_013003295.1. Classification (GTDB taxonomy): domain Bacteria; phylum Acidobacteriota; class Blastocatellia; order Pyrinomonadales; family Pyrinomonadaceae; genus Aridibacter. The sequence continues at coordinate 1,555 of JABDJV010000084.1, forward strand.
TTTAGTTTAAAGCAAGTACTTCGGCATTGACGCCATATGCCTTTGGGTTTTGCGTAATTGTTCCGATCGCGAGAAAACGAAGGGCGAATTCAAACTGGGTATTTGTTATCTTGCCTTTGTCTTTGAGGAACCAGATCGTGCGAATCTGTCGAGGGCTGTTGGAAGACTGCTGCGTCAGCCGGGAGATCATATCGCGAAATCTTCGTTCATTTCCGGCTTGGCCGACGTCGTAGGCGGCGATCGTTAAAAGGCTGTCGTTGGCTGATTCATTTCCAGCCCCAACTTCGCGCTGCACGTTTCCGAGTACCTCGATCATTGATCTCGCCGTAGCCGCAACGTCCCCTTTCCTGTTTCCCAACTGAGCAAGTGCGGCAGTAGCCAGAAACTGCGGCCTCATATTTTTCGAGCTCGCAATCAAAGCGATATCCGAACTGCTGCTTCTTGCGTTTTGGATGTTGCTTCGAAGTGCCGAGGAACCTTGGAATTGCTTGATCTTGGCTGCGATAACGGAGAGCTGAACTCCGGTCAATACCGGAGCATCGTTGGGAGCGATCTTTCGCATAAACGAAAGAGCATCAGCCTCTACTTTTTCCCCCTCGGTCTTGACCTCCGGGGTCTTAGGCGGGGAATCGATATCCGGCGTTGAGGTAATAGGCGGCAGTTGGCCGGGGCTTGCCGTGGGTTGTGAAGGTATAGGTGCCGGGGTTACTTCGTCGGCAGGTACCGGTTCCGGACTAGGTTCGATCGTCGGATCTAATGGAATGTCATCGTTTGGGATTGCGATTGGATCGTCATAATTACCCGCGGTTTCGGTTTTTGATTTCCCTCCAAGAAAAAATGCTGCAGCTCCCAATGCAAGGAGCAAGAAAAAGACTATCGAAACCGCAAAGACCGCAAACAACTTAAATGAAATGCCGCTATCGTCATCAACCGCTGATGAAACGGTTGCGCCAGCCGAAGCCGGTGCGGCCGTCATACTCGAAGGTTCGGCGGCCTCTTCGATCGGATCATATTC
>JABDJV010000133.1 GCA_013003295.1 Pyrinomonadaceae bacterium
GACTCTCTCAGCGCAAGGTAAATTCGACGAAAGTCTAAAAACACTCCATTCAATCAAAGATGAAGACGCATTCGGCGATATTGATGCCGAATTGCGAATCGCGTTTGATCTGCAAAAGGCTGTTTCATTAAACGGAACCGGTGACGCGGATAAGGCCGAGGCGCATCTCAAGGAAACACTTCGCAGCGTCCTGGATAGCAATTCAGATCAACTGCTCGGAAACGTATACGTTGCTTTCGCAGATGTTTATCATGGCCAAAAGGATTATAAGGCCTCATTCAGCTATGCTGAAAAGGGATTGGACGCATCGCGCGATCTGGGTGATTGGCGCGGGATGGTGCGGGCCTACTACAAAATGGCGCGTGCGCGTCTGGACGAAGGGGATCATAAAAGCAGCTTCGACTATTTTGAGCTTGCCACGAAGATAGCAAAGGAAGGTTCGGCGCCGATTTTGATGGGCAAAGTCTATTCCGGTATGTCACTTGCCCATCTCGCCTTGAGCCAACCAAAGGATGGAGCGTTTTGCGGCGAAAAGGCGGTTGGGCTGCTTTCCAAGACCGAGGACAGATCGCAGGAGACGATCGCCAAAGCAAATTTAGCAGCAAATTTATTGATCCTGGGCGATTGGGCCAAAGCGGAAGAATTGCTGATGGAATCGCGGGATTTTGCCGCCAAAACGAGCCATGAATATCTGCCAAAAATCTACAACTCACTCGGGGAACTGAAGTGTCTGCAAGGCAATCTTGACGAGGCGCAAGACTATCTGGAAAAGGGAATTGAGTCTGCCGAAAAGATCGATGACGAGCTTTCTCAAATTCAGAATGCGATCACCCTCTCTCGCTGTTTTGTTGCCAAAGGCTCTATTTCCGAGGCGATCGAGGAGGCCGAAGAAATAATAAAGTGCTGCAAGATCATAGATGATCAGCACTTGGAGACCCTTGCCCGAATAGTGCTTGCAGAGGCGTATTTGACCAACGGAGATCTGGAAAAAGCAAAGCACGAATTGAATACCCTCGATACGGCAAGCTTAAAAAACTCGTTTGGTGTGACGGGTAATACGCAGCGGTTGATGGGACTCGTCGCGGCAGCCGAGAATGATCAGAAAAAGGCAATTCACAGTTTTCGAAGAGGGCTGACCATCTTTGAAACCCGCGAGGATATTTATCATTCTGCCCTGATGCACTATTTACTTGGCGAAACGATCGCCGAAACCGATATCGAGCGGGCCCTGAAGCATTTGATCTCGGCGAGCCAGGTATTTCGCAATCTCGGCGTAACCGGGTTGCATGAATCGGCCGAAGAGAAAATTGTAAACCTGGAAAATGTCGGCGAGGACGATCAGCAGGACGAAGCGGCAGATACCCGCGATCGTTCGGCTAATTCTCAGCTCTTAATGCAGCGCCTTGCAGAAGCGACCGCCTCGCGCGAGCTTCTATTTAGAGAGCTGGTTGCGATTCTTCATCAGGAAAGCGAAGCGCGAAAAATAATTATTGCTGATTCGGACGACAGTAAAAAATATTTCCCGTTTATAACCCACGGATTTACTACCGTTGAAAGTAACCAGATAACCGCCAAACTCCAGGAAGCGGTTGCGAACGATGATCTTAAGAAATTCGCAAAGGTAAAAAACGTAAAAGTTTATCCGCTCAGGTCTCCCAGCGCCAGGCCGGCGATGTTGATCATTTATCCGGCTTTCAGCGCAGGGCTCAATAACGGCGGGGATATCAAACCCCTGCTTCGAATCGTGGAGCTAGGTATGGATGTGTGTGCACTCCGCGATCAGGATAATTCAGGGGTTGCGGCCGAAGAAACAAAGAGCGCGTTCACCTCACAGAGTTTGATGCCCGGATTTATACACTCTTCGCAGGCAATGACGGCCCTTGTGGAGGAGGTCTACAAGATCCGTTCCTCCGACGTCACCGTGCTGATAACCGGTGAATCCGGAACTGGTAAAGAATTGGTTTCGCGTGCGATCCATACGGTTTCGACCCGTAAAGATAAAGTATTTGTACCGTTTAACTGCACGGCCGTGCCGAGGGAGCTGGCCGAAGGGCATTTGTTTGGATACAAAAGAGGCGCGTTTACGGGGGCGGCGAATGATTCGCCAGGAATGGTTCGTTCGGCTGATGGAGGTACGCTTCTTCTTGATGAGGTTGGCGATCTGCCGATAGATATACAGCCAAAACTGCTCAGGTTTCTGCAGGAGGGCGAGGTCCACCCGCTTGGCGGCAAGAAGCCGGTCAAGGTTGACGTACGGGTGATCGCAGCTACCAATATGGACCTTGAACAGCGCGTAAAAGACGGGCTGTTTCGCGAAGATCTCTTTTATCGGCTTAATGTGATTCGTTTGCGGGTTCCGCCGCTGAGGGAACGACGCTCTGAGATCAAACCGATCGTAAAATACTACATCAACCATTATTCATCCCGTTTTAACAAGGAAAATATCACCATCAAACCTCAGACGATCGATCTTCTTATGGTCTGCGATTGGGAAGGAAACGTACGTCAGCTCTGCAACGAGATTCAGCGAATCGTAGCGAGAGCGGAAGATGGCGAAGTGATAACGCCGAACCATATTTCGCCGGAACTTAAAGCAAATATTTCGCCGCCGAACTACAAAGATGACAGCAACGTAAAACCGATCATG
>JABDJV010000149.1 GCA_013003295.1 Pyrinomonadaceae bacterium
GCGTTTCAGCGTCCTTTAGCATCCGCGCTTTAGCTCCTGAAGTTCTCCAGGCGATATAAAGCCCGCTGTTGATTTATCGCGTACCCGGAAACTAATCACCGTTGGTCTTAATTTGCACCGATTGGTAAGGACGCTGAAAGCGCCCTACGCATCGTGAGTCAAAATAACCACCTCGTAAACGAGGTGGCTATACCGGGAAGATCAATCAGGGTATCCCGGCGTTTACGAAGGAATTTTTCCTCGCAAACGCCGGAGTCCAGATTCCGGATTTTACCTGGTCACGCCCGGAGTGGTTGCGAAGAACTGTCTAAAACTACCCATTTATGTGCACCCTTTTGCTGATTTAACGAGTTCCACAATCCTGAACACAGTATTGCCAAAATGCCGGGAGAATCGCGTGCTGAAATCAAGAATGGTAAAATTCGCGTGAGCGGCTAACTGAGAAGTAACGGATTTACCACAGATTAACCCAGATTTGAATCAGATTTATAGGGAGTATTCTTTTGGACTTTTAATGTCCTGATCGATAATATCTGTGTTTATTGCGGTGGAAATTTATGGAAAACGAAACAAAACAAGCAGCTAAGAACGGTTCGTCCTTTGTCATTAAGGCTCTAAATGCGATCGAAAAGATCGGAAATAAGCTGCCGGATCCGGCGGTTCTTTTCTTTATCTTTTTGATTCTCGTGTGGGTATTGTCGGCACTCCTGTCAAACATGACTTTCACCGAGATCGACCCTCGAAGCGGCCAGCCGATTGTCATAAACAATCAGCTGACCGGGACCTCGATCGCGGCGTTTCTTTCCAACATGGTCACAACGTTTACCGGTTTTCATCCTCTCGGAGTCGTTCTCGTTGCCCTGCTCGGCGTTGGTGTCGCCGAACACACGGGGTTTATAAATGCTTCGCTAAAAGGGGTGCTCGGATTCACCTCGCCAAAGATCCTTACCCCGATGCTCGTGTTGGTTGGCGTGGTCAGCAACATCGCCGCCGATGCCGGGTATGTTTTGGTAATTCCGCTCGGTGCGGTGATCTTTTATGCTGCCGGAAGACACCCGCTTGCCGGCATTGCAGCTACATTTGCCGGAGTCTCGGGAGGCTTTAGCGCCAACTTTATACCAAATTCACTGGATCCATTGATCTCCGGTTTGACGCAATCGGCGGCGCAGATCATAGACCCTTCGCGAGCGGTTAACCCGCTGAGCAACTGGTTTTTTATGTCGGCTTCCTGCCTCGTGATCGTTGCGGTCGGATGGTACGTGACTGATAGGATCGTTGAGCCAAGACTCAAGGGCGTAGAAGTTGACGGTGATGAGGACGAAATGCCGAAGATGGAGTCTCTCGGTTCGAACGAGAAACGCGGTCTTTGGGTTGGGGCAATAACTTTGGTCCTGGGCCTAATAGTTCTTGCCGCTGTTTCCGTGCCAATGAGCTCGCCGATGCGGGCCCCGACCAGCTACAAACTAACAAAAGATTCTTTCGAGACCTTAAAGAAGGCCGATATTTCTGAAGACGTATTGAAAAAGGCCGAATCGATAAGGGACCGGGAGGTCTTTGGCAAAACTGCTTTTGAGGGGGCGCTCAAAACCGCAATCGGTGATGAAGAGGCAAAGAAATCAGCGGGAGTTTTTCTTTCCAGTGCGACTCAGACCCCTCCGCAGCTGACGGCATTTTCCGCCCCCCTGATGAAATCCATCGTTCCTCTCATCTTCCTGCTTTTTGTTCTTCCCGGGATCGCGTATGGTTATGCCGCCAAGACGGTCAAGAGCCATCGCGACATCGTCGAGGGAATGAGCAAGAGCATGAGTTCGATGGGATATTACATCGTACTCGCGTTCTTCGCATCTTTATTTATAGCCGCTTTCGCGCAGTCAAACATAGGTGCGCTGATGGCTATCAAGGGAGCGAATTTCCTGAAGGCACTGGCGATGCCGGGACAGGTAACGATCGTCGGTATAATTGTGTTGACGGGGATTGTAAATCTGATGGTCGGTTCCGCTTCGGCGAAGTGGGCGCTGCTTGCGCCGATCTTCGTACCGATGCTGATGCAGCTTGGGCTTTCACCCGAACTCGCGCAGGCAGCATATCGGATCGGCGATTCGTCAACCAACATTATTACGCCTTTGATGCCTTATTTCCCATTAGTCGTGGTGTTTGCGCAGAAATATGTTAAGGATACCGGCATCGGAACCATCGTCTCGCTGATGCTGCCCTATTCGATCGCTTTCTTTGTTACCTGGGTGATCTTTCTGACGATCTACTGGTTATTAGGATTGCCGCTGGGCCTGCAGGCCCCATATACGTATCCGTAGAGCGGGTGGTGTTTTTTGCAAATCGAATACGCTGAACAAACGAAAACTCGAATAAATGATGAGAGGTTTGATCAAAATCGCATCACCTTTGCCAACGGCACATTTAAATCTGCTTTTGATAAATAAAGTGGTGGAGCCGAAAGGGTTCGAACCCCTGTCCTCATGACTGGCATTATCTAATCCGCCTGATCACTGACGATCAAGTAAGCACATAAACGAACTAAATAAGGGGTTTGCGGGAATGGCTTGGTCTTCCTTGTGCTTGCGCGCAGGTAATTACTATCTTGATAGTATCAAAAAAATCTGCTGAATATCCGCCGGATATTCATTTTCATGCCTTCTATAATGCGCAACAAACACCCTTGATAAGGATTCAATACTAGCCGTAACTGCCAGCAACATACCTCCAGCCGCCAAGGCAAAAAGGTCTTATTGTTAACGTCTAATTATTAAAGCAGCAGATTATAAATCAGAAAGACTAATAAATGATTATAAAAAAGCTTAAATTGTTTAATATCGGACTCCTTTTCATCGCGATTAAGCGAAAGTACACGTCGAGAATCGTTATCCTCGCTTCTATTGTCATAGTTTTATTCGCACTCTCGGTGAAGGCACAACAAGAAATCAATTTGGCCGATTTTCGAAAAGGCGGTGGAACGGTAGTTTCATTCCCGACGGTTGAGTCTCAAGGATCTTCAAACCGCCGCCGCCAAATAGCCCCACGAGTAATGACCGGACAACTGCTCAACCCCAGGGCAGCGGGACGGATGGCTTGGTTCGGGGGCATGGAAGGTCCACCGCTGTACTTCGTCTTTTCATTTCGGGGAATGTGTTCGGTATCAATAAGCAGTATTGTCCTAAATCGGGTAATTACTGGCCCCGGAAAAGAAAAGCTGATTCAGGTTAAGGATTTCAAGGTTGAAATTTCTAACTCAAGCCCAATAGAAGAGTTCCGCACGGTTGGACAATTTACTCTCAAAGACTCGCCGACACCGCAAACTTTTAATCTTGCTGCACCCGTGTCAGCCCGGTTTGTAAAGATCCGGATCCTTTCAAACAACGGGGGCAAAGGTACGGCATTGGGCGGCGGTATACAGTTTATCGGAAAACCGCTTTCAGCCCCTGGCCGGCAATGTTTGCAAAACGAAGCTTCAGAAACAGATGCAAAGATTGTTCGCATATCCGCAACTGACGGTCTGCTACCAGCTGACCGGGCCGAGCGCGAGTCTAACGATACGCCGGGTGAAGCAAATCCGATCGTACCCGGAATTAGCATAAGCGGTAGAATCGAAAAAACGGGCGAGGTCGATTATTACAGGCTCAGGTTAAAACCGGAGGAGCGAGGAATTATCAACCTAAAGCTTCAGTCCAGGCCGTTTCTGCGGACGGATATGGAACTGCTCGACAAACGCGGCGAGGTCATCAACCGAATTAGCGGGCGGGATGCACTTGGTTTGGAAAAATCTTATTCACTTAACCTCACTGACGACGAGTATTTCTTCAAACTATCTCAGCCCGGAATGTCGATCCTAATGCTCGTTGACAATAGTGGAAGCATGAAAGGGCGGGAGAGCCAGTTAAGAAGTGCCGTTGAACAGTTCGTTTCGGAAAGAAACGAAATGGATCGTGTCGCGATCCTGAATTTTTCGCGTGGGGCGCAGACCAACATTGCAATTAGTGCGATGTTGGAAAAAGCACCGAAGGCGTTGCGCGAACGCCTGCGGAAGAGTCTCAAAAACGTGAAGAGTCAGGACGTTTGTCAGGGTGGGAAAGTTTGTAAGCCGCTGGGAGGTGGTGTTGGACAGTTTACGGATTTTAACAGCGATCCGAAGATCTTGCGGGAAGCCGCCGCAAAAACCGGGAATGCAGCCGGCGGCACGCCTCTAAACCGGGCAATGCTAACCGCATTTGAAAAACTTGAAAAGGAGAAGGGTAACAAGGCAATCCTCTTATTTTCAGATGGTGCCGATACGGCGTCTCAACTCGAATATTCGAAGGTTTGGGAAATGCTCGAGAAAGACCTCGGTATCCGAATTTATACGGTCGGCCTTGGCCGGAGTTTATTGAGGCGACAAGCAATAGGAATAACCGGGCGAAATCTCTTGCGGCATTGGTCGCACACAACCAATGGACGGTCTTTCTTTACCCTTGAACCGGCGAAATTGACAGAATTTTATTCACAGATTTCCCGTGAAATAAGCGAGCCGACGCGCTATCGTCTGGAGATCGGCGTGGCCGCAGGAACGGGAACACTTGACGTGCTCGCGCAAGGCGAACGTCTGCCTGCTGAAGTTACCTCGCGACGGGTCGAACTCATTTTTGATGCTTCGGGAAGCATGCTTGCAAAGATCGGAGGGAAAACGAGGATCGATATCGCCAAAGAGGTAGTAAGAGAACTGATAGGAAACTTGCCGGACGATACCGAAGTTGGACTAAGGGCGTTTGGCCACCGCCGTAAAGGTGATTGCAAAGACATCGAGTTGATCTCACCGTTCGCCAAACTGAACAAGCCGAAATTGATCGCGCAGATAAATGGAATTAATGCGCGCGGCAATACTCCGCTGGCCGAATCGCTACGGCTCGTTGGCGTGGATATGGCTGGCTATTCGGGCGATACGACGTTAATAATTTTAACGGACGGAAAAGAGCAATGCCGGGGAAATCCCGTTGCCGAGGTCCGCAAACTTCAGCGAAAGGGCATCGATGTCAATTTGCATGTTATCGGCTTTGCCGTCGATGAACCGTCGGTTCGTCAGCTCAGTGAAATAGCTAAGGCGGGGGGAGGTCAGTTTCATAAAGCTGCAGATTCGAAAGAACTGGTAAGTGCATTGAAAACCTCGCTTGGAGTTCGGTTCGAGGTTAGGGATGCAACCGGGAAGGTGGTGGCGAGAGGCGTCACCGGCGCACAGAAAATCGAACTTACGGAAGGATTCTATCGGATTGTAATTAAGGCAAAACCCGAGATCGAGGTAAAGGACGTTTTCGTTAAAAAAGGGCAGAAGACGACGGTTGTTGTTACAAAGGAAGGGAGTGAGATAAATACGGAGGTAAGGGAGCCACAGGTATGAGATGCTTATGATTTAAGGGGTTTGTTGAAATCCGGCTCTCACATCTGATGCCTGTCACGGAATTTATTGTAGGGGCGATACGAAATTTGACGCAGGCGGAGGATTGGTTAGCGCTGCTCTAGCGTTCGAAAAATACTACTCGCATTATTTTCAATTTCCTCCCGAGGAGACGAATTAAGGTATGAAAAAATTCAATCACGCATTCCCTGTTTTTGCGGTGTTTTTCCTGATAACGCTGATCCTACCGATTTCGGTTTTGTGTTTTCAAGATCAGGATGAGGATTTGTTTATAAAATTTCTTCGTATCTCGCCAGTTTGCACCGTCGATCTTCTAAGAAAAAAAGCCCCCTTCGTCACAAGCAAAGTTCCTGAGGGTTATCGCGAATCAGTGATTACCCCCGGTGCAAATCAAGAACAGCTTCTAAGACTAGCATTTAGTGCGGTGCCCGAATTTGTATGCAAATCGGTAAATAAGGTCGTGTTTGTTAGTAAGAGGAATGGAGATGCTGCCGCGTTTGTCAGATCAAAGTATCCCGATCTGGTGATTGTTGTAGCTCCTGAAGACACAACCAGATCCGACAACTTTCCGACAGAAGACAGACTTGCGTTTAGCGGGGAGGATGAAGAGATAACGCGTATTTATCGCCAAAACAGCGACCCGGTGGCGAGGAAAAGCGTAGTTAAGGAACTTGTCGAAAACAGATTGGAGATGGTTTGGTCGCGGGCGATAAAGACCATAATACATGAGGCAACACACAGCGCTACAAACCTGCTGGAAAAATCAAAGACAGAAGACCCCAACGAATACTACTGCAGCAGTTATGAATCGAATCCTTTTAGCAGGGGATTCAAAGTACGCGATGCGGATTACTATCCTGATTTCTGGGATGCCGGTGCGAGGAGCGAAGCCGGACGAATTGTCGAACAGACTGGTTTGCAAGAGGGCTTGTATAACGAATGGTGCCGGATGCAAAAGAAATTTGTAGAAATGAAGCTGAGCCTGGATTATGATTCAGACACCAAAAGTGACGAAACCGCACTTCCGATGAAAGGATTTTTTTCTAAGTATGGTCAGCGAAACCCTGCCGAGGATATAGCTGAAATAGCTAGTTTGATCCAATTTAATCATTACCGAGCCCAAGGGGCATTGACGGTGGGTGATTTACCGCACCTTGATTCTAGTGTATTTAGTAAATTAGAAGAGGAGAATGCCGCGTGGATAGTTAATTGGTCAGATTTTGCGAATATTGAGCTTTCGCATGATTATTTCAACGTCTGTAAAGAGGACATGCAAACGACTACAAAGATTGGTATATCACCCGATTTCGTTGCGATATACACAAAAATGAACTTTCTGCGTGATCTGGGTTTTATTACAGAAGAAGCTTATAAAACCTGCATTGGGGATGGGAAGATCGGTCTGCAAAACGGCGGGAAAGAGACAAACGGTTTTCACCGTTTGAATTACGAAACCGGAGAGTGGAAATATCGTCATAACATTGACAAAATCGGGTACACAATTGTGAATCCTGATAATGGAGATTCAGATCCTGGCTTGTTTATCATTATTGGAAGCGGAATTCTAAATGCCGAAAACGGTAAAAAATACAATATGAGTATGTGGCTGAGGTTTAACAAAACCAATGGTAAAAATCTGCCAAGAGGGATTTATAAACTTGATTGGGACTGGGAATCATTGTTGTCGGGAGTTACTCGCAGGCCTTGCCCGCCCCTATTTTCATCAACTGACTCACCTTGGACATTTTACGCGAACGTAGAAAAAGCACCGTCTAGATCTTTTTGTGCGGTAAATGGACAAATTCTGGTAACACGATCCTCAAAAGATCTTATCGAAGCTACGATGATCGTAAACAAGGTATTGAAACGTGTCGGAGGGCCTCCCGTTCAACTTCCTTCACTTCGTGTGCGTGGAGGAATTGCAGGTTTAGCCGCAGGTACGGTAATACCGGAGGTTCCAAATTTTAGAGTTTATATTCGATGGAAAAGGCAATAATCATGATTAATCGCCGGGCTGAGATTTGACGTGACTTTATAACGGTGCCGCGATTGCCGATGCTCTCGATTGGATTCTTGAAACGTACATCTTCGCGCAACGAATCAAGGGTCTTGTCTTTTTCAATTCCCGACAATTTATTGAATTTTGCTTTGCAATCCAAATACATCGAACCATCACGCTCATTCAGTTTCAGAACAACCAAAATCCTTAAACGCATTGCATTCGACTCTATTTCGTTTTTCGCACCCATTGGTAAGCAATTGTTTGGTAATTACTGGTTCCAAAAAAACCAGTAAAAATCGTCAATCCGGCGAGATATTGCTAACCTATCTGTTGAAAGACTCCTTAGTCTCCGACTATGATCAGCGTCATTTCTTATTTCGAGCTGGCGTTGATTAGGATAAATTATTACCTATTATGAGAAACTCAGCATTTTCCGTTCTTTTGTTTCTTTTACTTATTTTTGCGGCAAAACAGTCTGTTAGTGCACACACTTCTCAAAATGATTCCGACCGGATCAATAGATTGGTAGAACTGTGCAAAGTTTGGGGTAAAGTAAAATATTTTCATCCGTCACTCGGCTATCGAACTGAGATTGATTGGGATAAATCACTTATCGAAGCGATTCCAAAAGTACGGAAAGCAAAGGATACTGATGAATATAAACTGTCGCTCCAAAATATGTTCGACGTTTTGAAGGATCCTTTGACCAGGATTTCAAAAGATTCTGAAGCCGCAAACGTCACAGGCAACGGTAAAACTCTTGCTTATACAAAAACCGCTGATGGAATTTTGTTGATTACGATTGGTGACTATTTCGCTCTGACCAGTGCCGAAAGTCAGCAAAAATTGAAGGAAATCAACGCGGAAGTGGCAAATTCCCGGGCGATTGTTTTGGATTTGCGTTCTGATCAACCAATTGGCGATTATGGAAATGCGATCTTTAACATTTATTTTGGCGGAATAGAAAGATCTATCAACTCCGAAACGCTTTCAACTCCAGGCGAACGGAGACGTGTTTACTATGGTTATGAAAACTTTTCGTCATCTGCGTCGGGGCAATACCGAACGGGATTTTTTACGGACAATAGCAGCAGTTTAATCCCTTTGAGAACCGCCAAGGACATTCCAAGCGTTTTCATTTTAAATAAGAATGCGGGAAGTTTCAGGTCAACTGTGGCTCTGCAAAAATCTGGAAAGAGCCTCGTAGTTTTAGATGGAAAAGATATATCTGCCGGCAAAACGATCAAGCTAAAACTGAGTAATGGTCTTACTGCCCAAATTCGCACCCACGAATCGATCTTTGGTGATGGAACCGACGGAAGTCTGCAGGCCGATTTAATTACAACCGAAAACGTCGTCGAAAACGCATTGGAACTTGCCCGGAATTTCAAACCTTCACGTGTCAAACGCCAAAAACTTCCCGTCACAGCTCTTTCTCTTCGCGAAAAGCCATACACAAAAATGAACTATCCCTCACCTGAATATCGTTTGCTGGCCGCGTTTCGCCTCTGGAATGCGATCGAGCATTTTTTTCCGTATAAAGATTTAATGGAAAAAGACTGGGAAAAAACTCTGCAAGAATTTATACCGAGGTTTGAAAAGGCAAAAGACGAACTCGAATATACTTTCACAGTCGCCGAAATGATGACCTACATTTCCGATTCCCACGCGTATCTTAATAGCTCAGTTTACAACCAGTATATCGGCACGGGATACCCGCCAATTCGCGTTCGAATGATTGAGAACAAACCGGTCATCACAGCATTTACTGACGAAAAGCCAGCCAAATCGGCTGGCGCAGAGCTTGGTGATGAGATTGTTAGAGTCGATGGTGAAGATGCCCAAAAGCGGCTTAAAAGATATGCAAAATATATTTCTGCTTCGACTCCGCAAAGCAAAATGGACAAAGCCACGCTTCAATTTATGAACGGTGAACCCAAGTCAAGCGTCATGCTCACGCTTCGCAAATCAGATGGTAAAGAAGTAGAAGTAAAACTAGAAAGACGCTACGAAGATTTCACAACTCTTTATCACCGCGAACGAACGGGCGAGGTTCTAAGAATGCTCCCCGGAAATATCGGATATGCTGATCTTGATCGGCTGACTTTTAGTATGGTTGATGAAATGTTTGAGAAATTTAAAAACACAAAAGCAATAATTTTCGATATGCGTGGTTATCCAAACGGAACCGCCTGGACAATTGCTGCCCGCCTTACGAATAAACAATCAACAGCAGCACTTTTTGAAACCCCGATTGTCGGACACAGCTTGCCCGATGACGAAGCCTTCGCCAAATTCTTTCAAAAAATCCAACCAACTCCACCTGGAAAAACTATTTACAAAGGAAAAACCGTAATGCTGATAGACGAACGATCTGCGAGTCAGGCCGAGCACACAGGCCTGCTTTTAAGAGCCGCCAACGGAACAAAATTCATCGGTTCGCCTTCAACCGGAGTTAACGGCGAGATCACGACGTTTACAGTTCCCGGAGCGATCACAATCGGTTTTACCGGACAATCAGTAAGATTTCCGGACGGTAAACAACTTCAAAGAATCGGACTCGTTCCCGATCTCAAGATCAAGCCAACGATAGACGGAATAAGGAATCAGAAAGACGAGGTCTTGGAAACGGCAGTTAATTTTATAAATGGCATTTAAGTTGAATCGTTCAAACGCTCGATCACTGATTTGCCAATGGATCAGGCCGGTCTTCGAAGCCCTTCGCCATTAGCCATAGCGCCAGAGCCACGTAGCCCAATACCATCGGTAAGACCATCAGCATTACGACCCCATAGCCGAAAAAGGGCATAGCGATCCCGATGATCTTCATCAGGACGGCCACCAGCCCGAACGCGGACAACGCGCGCGGAACCAAGGCGAATCGGTACAAGATCCAGTAGTGCAAGAGGATCAACGCTTCCGCGACAAGCGCGCTCGTGTTACCGACCCAAACATACGCGGAGCGGACCACTGTTCCCATGGCTTTGAAAAGCGCTTGATCCGGAGTGGCCTCCGCTGCGTACGCCTGGCTCAAAGACAGCATGGACATCACGGTGGCGTTCTCTACTGCGAACAGCGAAAAACTTGCCACTGCCAAACTGAGGAACCAGAGCGCCATCGCGGAGCTGTACCGGCTAAAGATCGGCCATGCCGTGACCGCGATGGCGATCGAAAGCGCGCCGGCCACAAACCAGAGAACCACAGCCATGCTGAGCTGAAGAGAACTTCCCGCCGCATTCTCAAGGAAGCCGAGCCGCTCTGTGAGCGGACTTAAAAACACGAAACTCACCAGGAGTCCGCAGACTAGCTGCACGAAGATCAGGATCCCGATAGTCTGGCCGATGCGCTTCGCAGACCTCATTGTGTCCTCCCAGGAAGGAGTGCGTCCGGGTTTACATACATAATGGAGATTGTAACATCGGGATTCCCGAACGAAGACGGCGAGACTTACAAGTGATTGATTCTATTGGTGGAGCCTAGGGGGGATCGAACCAAAGCCGCAGGCGCCACGCTCCATCCCGAAGCGCAGCGCCTTCCCTGGCGAACTGAATCCAATTAGGCGCCGCCGCCTTTAGTAAGTGACTTCTTGGCCCCATCCCAGTCCGAGATATTCATCGATTCCATAGACTTCTGCCGGAGGGGCTCAACTGCGTCGTTGATCTCCTGGACCCCAAAATCGAGTCCGGATATTAACCTCATCGGCCTTTCACCTGCCTTCGTATCGATCAGTTTTTCGAAGTCCCTGACGACGATCATCGGATCCGTCGGAGCGGAATCGTCTTCGTACAAATCGAGGAACTGTGATGTAAGACCCTGGGCCCATTCGGTCACATGACCATAGGATGACGCCATCTCCTCATCCATTCCTGCCACAACGTTGTTAACGAAGTTCGTCGAGAACGGCCCGGGCTCAACGATCACCACATCGATTCCCAGGGGTCCAAGTTCGAGCCGCATCGATTCACTGATTCCCTCCAGACCCCACTTGCTCGCGTGATATGCCCCGTAGGCCGGAAACGCAGCCCTTCCCGCAACCGAACTAACCTGGATAATAAGACCCTCTCCCCGCTCCCTCATTCCTGGTAGCACCGTGCGGGCTGTTCTGATCGTACCGACGATATTAACGTTTAGCTGGTCGAGGATCTGCTGTGGTGTGAATGACTCCACCGGCCCGCCAAAACCGACGCCGGCGTTATTGATGAGGACATCGACCGCTCCGATCTCGGAAGCGGCTGCCTCCACACTTTCATCGGATGCGACATCCATCTCGACGACCTTGATCTTCACAGCTTTATCTTCAGCAAAGGTCCGCAGCTCATCGGCCGCGGGCTTGTTCTTGCCATCGGAATTGCGCATGGTTGCGTAGACGGTGTGTCCTTTAGTCGCCAAATATTTTGCTGCGTCAAAACCAAATCCCGTACTGCAGCCGGTAATCAGAATGCTCTTGCTCATAACAATACCTCCAGGTAATTATTTTTTTTTGTAGGGTACCATTTTTCTTTCTACTTGTTGACCTAAATGATGGTAAGTGGAGCCGACGGGGAGGAACGATCCCCTAAACTCATCACTACTTCTTCACGGATTTTTTCAACATACCATTTAGCTTACTTTTTGTGTGCCATTTCCCGCGCACCATTACGCCGGAAATACTCTCGGTGGCTTCGATATTCTCGAGCGGGTTAGCGTCCAGCAGCAAAAGGTCCGCAATCATCCCGACCTTGATTGTTCCAAACCTCTTTTCTTCCTCAAGAAACAGGGCTCCATTTACCGTGGCGGTTTTTAGAGCCTCGTACGGGCTAAGTCCCGCGTGAACGAGATTTCTTAATTCCTCGTGGAGAGCGAAACCATGTACCATTCCCGGGTTTGGCGCATCGGTGCCGGCCAGTATCGGAACTCCCGCGTCAAATAAAGCCTTCGTGAGTTTCACCTGAAAGTCGTAAAAGTCGTTGTTCGTGTCATGACCGTCCCTTGGTGTTGTTCTCGCGAATGACTTCCACCACTCGAAAATATCCTGATCGACAAAACGCATCTCCGGATTTTCGAGCATCTCTACAAACTTTGCCTGCCTGTTTAGCTTGAAGATCTCTTGTACGGCCAGGGTCGGACACACCCACATATTTGCTTTCGAAATAATCGAAACAGCATTCGGAATTTTTTCTTCGTCGAGCGGGAACCCAATATACGAATAGACGATCTGTTCGGCGTGATCGATTGATACCTGGCCGCGTTTAGCGGCTCCTTTCAGACCGACCGACTTCGGGACATGACCAACAACCTTAATCCCCTGGGCCTTTGCTTCAGAAAGGATCGCTTCGTAAACCTTTTCAGATAACCCGTCATAGACTTTGATAAAGTCGTACCCGGCGGCTTTTTGGTTCCTCACGATCGTTCTCGCGTCTTCAGGTGATTTCGGCACTGCCTTAATCTTCCATCTTGTTTCAGGCACTGTGATAAGCGGGCCGGTTGTATAGACCCTCGGGCCGGATATTTTGCCTAGCTTCAAGCTTTCCCTGATCGCCAGGTGGGTGGAATCCCCGTTTAAGTTTCTGATCGTTGTGACACCGTTTGCCAGGTAAAGCGGCAGATGGCTTTCTTCAAAATGCACATGCATATCCATCAAACCGGGCGTCAAGAACTTGTTTTTACCATCAATTATTCTTGCCGATTTCGGGACCACGAACCGAGCGGCAGGTTTGATCGCAACAATTTTATCGCCGTCAACCAAAACCGTCTGATCCCGCATAGTTTTTTCCGAATCCATCGGAATTACATGTACATTTACAATTGCGGTCAGCTCGTCGCTAAAGCTTTTGGCTTGAACTGTCAGGCTCAAAACGACCAGGACTGCCAAAAGCACGAAAACCATTCGTATTCTCATATTTGTTTTCCCGGTTTTGCCTAAAAAGACTCGGTTCCGGG